>JAJNBR010000142.1 GCA_021156265.1 Flavipsychrobacter sp. | reverse complement strand
AGAAGTAGAGGTAGACAGGTTGTTATTCGGCAACCGGCAGGAGGAAAAGGAAATAGTGTTTACACCTGCTCAGCAAAAAGCTTTTGATGAACTGCTGAAAGGCATGACGGAAAAAGACGTCGTTTTGCTGGAAGGTGTGACAGGCAGCGGTAAAACACTGCTATATGTCGACAGGGTAAAAGCTGCTATTGCAGAAGGCAAGCAGGCTATACTGCTGCTGCCGGAAATAGGTTTGACCACACAACTTGTCAGCCGCCTGTATGCTTATTTCGGCGATGACCTGGGTGTGTACCACTCCCGCTTCAGCAACAACGAACGTGTGGAGATCTGGGAGAAAGTAAGAACAGGCAAGTATAAGGTAATAGCCGGACCACGCTCTGCTTTATGGTTACCCTACAACAACCTCGGCATCATCATCGCCGATGAAGAGCATGATGCCTCGTACAAACAAAAAGATCCTGCACCGCGCTTCCATGCACGCGACGCAGCTATATACCTTGCGTCGTTGCATGGCGCCAAGGTCATACTCGGCTCAGCTACACCTTCTATAGAAAGCCTCTACAATGCACAGCAGGGCAAATACGGCTATGTGCAGCTGAAAGAACGCTACCTGGGTGTGCGTATGCCGGGCATAGAACTGGTGAATGCAAAATCGCTGGATGCAGTGCGGCAACTCGGTTACAAGCTGCTTACACCCGAATTGCAACAAGCCATGAGCGAAGCGTTGCAAAATAAAAAGCAGGTCATCCTGTTTCAGAACAGGCGGGGATACGCGCCTTTCCAGCTGTGCATGGTGTGCGGCTGGGTGCCGCAGTGCAAGAACTGCGCGGTGTCGCTCACCTATCACAAGAGCACAGACAAACTGCACTGCCATTACTGCGGACAAAAATCTGCGGTCATACATTCCTGCCCCCAGTGTGGCAGCAACCGCCTGCAGAGCAAAACTTTTGGTACTGAAAAAATAGAAGAAGAAGTACAGCAGCTATTCCCCAGTGCGCGCGTGGCACGTATGGATGTGGACAGCATGCGCGGCAAGCAAACGCTCTCGCAGCTGCTCGACCAGATGGGCAAACAGAAACTGGATATACTGGTGGGTACACAAATGGTAGTGAAAGGCCTGGACTTTGCACCTGTTGCTTTGGTGGGCATCCTCAGCGCCGATAGTTTATTAAGCTTCCCCGACTTCCGCGTCAACGAACGCGCGTTTCAACTCATGGAGCAGGTGAGTGGCCGTGCGGGGCGTGCCGACGGTGCAGGCCGTGTTATCATACAAGTGCACAACCTGCAGCACCCCGTGTTGAAATGGGTGCAGGAACATGACGTGCGCGCTTACTACGAACACGAGATCAAATACCGCGAGTATTTTGCTTACCCGCCGTTCTCGCGACTCATCAAAATAATATTTAAGCACAAAGACGAGCCCAAGGCCATTGAAGGCGCCAACGCCATGGCACAGGCGCTGTCGAAAATAGAAGGCATTATCATCCAGGGCCCCGGCCCTGCCATCGTGTCCAGGGTGCGCAACCTGTTTGTACAGGAAGTTTGGATCAAATGCCCCCGCGACCGCCGTGTTATCAATGAAGTGAAGTCTCTTATCCGTGCACAAAAACAAACCATCACATCAGCCAAGGGCAACACATCCCTGCAGGTGCTGCCCGATGTAGACCCTGTGTCATAAACAACGTCTCTTTCCCCTCTTGAGAGGGGGCGTGCGGTAGGTGTGAGCGCGAGCGGGGTGTGTCTAGATAATATAAGCCGAGAACTCTGTTTGTCGTTCTGACAACATCTTTCTTGTTTTCAGCGAGAATTAGAATAGAAATTTAGTTATCGTCTAATTTGGTGTCTTCAACTCTTTTGAATTGTAACACCTCAACTTGTTCCTGGGAATCTTTAGAAACCGGAGAGTTAATGAAAAATTCATTAATTCCTTCATCTATTGGTATCACCACATCTTCACGATGCTTCTCTCCATAATTAAGGAAACACTTATCTAGTGGGGGATGGTCTATTGGTTCAAAATGACGCATTATCCATGTGCCTTTTTGTAGCAAAAATGGCACGTCTCTTGAAAACTCAAAAGTACTATCATCTCTAATGGAAAGCTTCAGATATTGTATCGAATCAATTGCGGCATATTTACCCAGTTTAGACGCTGCTAAATTAAGTTGATAGAGCCCTACGTATTGCGGTGTTTTTACGGTTGTACAGGATTGCAAATACGCACACAACGCAGCGAATAAGAAGATTTTTATCTTCATCTAATTGTATTTAATGGTTCAACATTTGTCGCAGTTTTTCTTGTGTTACCTGTACACACCCCGCTTGCGCACAAAAGCCAGCGCAGGCCCCTCTCAAGAGGGGAAGGGAAAAGCCCTCATAAAAAAAGCGGGTGCCTGCTGGCACCCGCTGCAATATAAGTTCGTCCTTACTAAGGCTGAATAAACGAATCCAGTATTTCCGCAGCTCGCTCTTTGGCCATCGGCTCGTCAAATGCTTCGGTTACGTTGTCATAAACCAGCGCCTGTGCATTCAGTCCTATCATGTCAATGCCCGATTGTACCGTAACAGCTTCGCCGTGGTAATAAGACTGCAGGTAAGAGTTTTCTGTGTCGCTCCTGTCGCCTGTTACCCAGGGACGAACAGTTGCTGCGCCGGCTTCCCAGCGCATCTGGCGCACCTTCGATGCATATCTTCCCGATACTGTATGGATGCCCAGTACAGCCGAGAGGAATACGTCGTTTACCATTAGCCTGGTAAGTGTTCCTTTCTGTACACGTATGGTCAGGTCTTCGATGGTTTGCGCCAGCGAAAGCATTTTGCGGTAATCTACCAGCGACTCAGCGAAAGGCCCGGTACCCGAACCCTTGCCTCCGGTAATATCAAAAACAGGCGCGGGATTGGCAACACCACCACCGTTGTGTATCACCCAGCTCAGGTATTCTATATGCTGTTGTTTCTGGCTCAATATTAAGTCGAAGGCAGCCCGGGCGCTCGCGTTGGCAAACACAGGGCCTTCATTCAGTACCTTGGTGTAGAACGCGTGACCGAATTGCTCCCATAGCAGCACCAGGTTCAGCGACTCTATCAGCTCGCTGGCTGTTTGCGCCTTCGCAGTCCTGAACATAGAACCGGCTGCCAGCGGCAACGATGCCATCATCACCTTCGATCCGAAACTTTTGAACAGGCCCCTGCGGTTGTCTACCTTATCTGTGCCTTCTTCCTGTATCGCTTTGAGTATCTTATTAAGATTCATAACTGTCGTAGGTTTTATTATTTAGGTAAACGCTTGGCCGAGATGGTATTTGGAAAATAGTTGCTCAGCGCGGCTATCACCTCTTCGGGTGTCATTGGCGAGTCCTTGCGGTCGGTGTTCACATCCAGCGCAAAGCTGTTATAACTGATCACATCGCTGATGTAAGCGATATGCCTGCCGTCTACCGTGGTCATTTTAGCGATCTGCTCGAAGTATTGAGCTGACGCAAAACGATTGGCGATGCCGAGGAAGCCCGAGATCATTTTCTGCTCGATATCTTTCGCCGCTGCAAGTACCGCCGGGCGGTTGTTAAAGTCTATGCTATTCTGGAGAACGAACTCGAAGTCTATGATCGCCCTGTCGCCCAGCATGTTTCTTAACAGTTCCCTGTGCGCTATCTCGTGGTCACGGATATCGGGTACAAATTCTGTTTCGGCTGTCGGGGCATCCGGGTAGAATGGCGTGGTGAACCTGGTGTAAAATGCCGCGCTCAGTTGCTTGAGGGCGAACATATAATTGAGCAGGCCGAAATCTTCGGAGCCCAGGTCTACAGTCCCGTCCGGTTCCGGCTGGTCATCATCATCGTTGTTACATGAGGCTATTACCAGTCCCGCACCTGCAAGGCCTGCATAGCTGAGGAACTGCCTGCGCGATACATCTTTTTGCGCGATGGCCGGGGTTTCCTTCAAATCTTCTTTCATAACGAAACAAATGTTTTGTACGCTTATTGAACTAATACCAGCACCGGCCATCAGCGCATAGTGTAACCTTATGCCGTGGCAAGTGAGTAGGTAAATCTAATATTTGTTATTTGCTTTTCATAGCGTTGCAGGAAAAAACAACCCGAAAACTGCGCTGAAACAGGCTTCAGTTCTTCGCCGCAATGAAAATAAAAGGAAGGTGTATCCGGCTCTGGAAGGCGTTGTGGATCTTGCCGGGTTGTTTGAGGATCTTGTATCGCTGCAGGTCTATCACCTCCACCGTCGAAAGGAACAATCGCTGGAGGGTTACCTGGTTGAGATACTTTACGAGTAAGTGGGCATCGATGGCGTCGGCTGCCATAACATTGTGGGTGTAGTGTGTCCAAACTTTATCCTGCCCGCTCCACATAATTCTGTCATTTAAAGCGCTTGGAATGGTACATCCGGTTAAGGTCTGTACCGCAGCCGCATTTCTTACTGCTACTACAACTTTGTGCCAGCACAAGCACCGCACCCAGCAGCACTAAGTAAATTATACTTTTCTTAAACATCTTACTATTTCTTAAACCCTACTTTTGGTAAAAATACGGATAATTGGACAGCAATAATCCTAAGCAAATACTAATAGTTCCGCTCGACTGGGGCCTCGGACACACCACCCGGTGCGTGCCGCTCATCCGCCATTTGCAGCAGCTGGGGCATCATATTACACTGGGCGGCAATGAATGGCAGCGCAAGTATATAACTGAAACTTTTCCCGGTATAGAAACTATACATCTCGATGGATATGATGTGAGCTACAGCAAACACAGCAGGGGGTTTATGTTCGCCATCATGCAGCAGATACCTAAACTGCTGCGCAATGTGCGCAAAGAGCACGAATGGCTGCTCGAATTGTCAGAGAAACGCAAGTTCGACGGCGTTATTTCCGATAACAGGTACGGTTTGTTCCATCCGTCCATACCATCCGTCATCATGACACACCAGGTGCTGGCACAGTCCGGCATGGGTGATACGGCAGACAGCCTGCTGCGTCGCCTGCACTACCGTTACTTAACCCGCTTCGGGCAGTGCTGGGTGATAGATGTACCCGGCATACCCAACCTTAGCGGAAAACTGGGTCACCCCAGCCCGATGCCCGGCAATGCAAAATTCATCGGGCTGCTGTCGCAGATCGTACCCAATTCGCATGTAGGTGAAGACCACCTGCTTGTATTGCTCTCCGGCCCCGAGCCGCAACGCACTCTGTTGTCGGATATTCTTTGGGAACAATTGAAAGAGTATAAAGGCAAAGTCGTTTTTGTGGAAGGCTCTGACAAGGAACCGCGCCAGGAAAACAATTCCGGTTTCGGAGAGAACGGACGGTATTTCCTTCGCATCACCAAAGAATCATTGCAACCGCTCATTGAAGATGCCTCCATGGTCATCTGTCGCAGTGGCTATTCAACATTGATGGACCTTGCAGTACTGCACAAAAAAGCCATCCTTATACCCACCCCCGGACAAACAGAACAGGAATACCTTGGCAAACACCTGCATAAAGAAGGTGTGTTCTTTCATGCACCGCAAAAACACTTCGACCTGCAACAGGCGCTAACCGATGCACAGCTTTTTCCTTTTAAGAAATTGGAACTGCAGGGCGCACATGAATTGTATAAGGGGGTGGTGGAGGAATGGGTGGGGAGTATGTGATCACTCCACCCTCATCAGCTGCGAATACTTTTCGCCATCGAGAATAAGCGTTACCATGTATAACCCCCGTGCAAGACTGTTCGGCTGTACAAATACTGTGTTCGCACCTGTTGATGCCTGTTCGTGCATACCAGTCATCACCTTTCTTCCAAGCATATCAGCTACTTCTACCACCGCTTCTGCATAGCGACTGGAATGAAATCGCAGCTCAAAACTTCCGGTATTAGGATTAGGATACAGCACCACACCGCTAACATTTTCTGCAACAGCATCATCCAGGTTCAGCGGCAGCAGGTTGGCATCACAAAGGCAGGCGCTTCTTTTCTCATCTCGACGAAACATGGTCCAGTCGGGCCCTTTCCCTACTCCCCAGGATATAGCATAAGCACGGCCGTAGTTATTTTGCACAGCAGGATATTCCGCATGGCCGCCTACGATGAACACATCTTTGACTCCATCCTTGTCAAAGTCAGCAATGATGGGTGCGTGATCTATAGCAAAATCGGTCTTACCGATATGCGCAGCAAGGTCTATCGATTTGATCAACGCCCCCGTCTGCCCGTCCAGCGAAATGACCATGCCCTTGCTGGTACCAAAGGTGACATCGAGCACATTGTCGTTATTGATATCAGCAACAGCCACACCGCGAAAGGCGGTACCGTAGTTAGGTATGGTATAGTTCCACAGCGTATCGCCGTTGTGTTTCCGTGCGTGGATATGGTAGGCATCACAGATCACCACATCAAGGAAGCCATCTTTATTCAGGTCGGCCAATGTAGTAGGAGCACCTATGTAGTTGCCGGGTGTGGGCAAACTATCACGCCAGTTGACATTGCCGCTCTCGGCATCCAGGCAAAATATATTCGCCTCATAATCACCAAAAGTCAGTTCTGCTTTACCATCCTTATCCATATCACCAAAGGCCGCACCATGGTACATCACGCCTTCGGGCAGCAGGCATTGCCACATCTGCACCTGGTTATCGCCGCGGTAGCAGGCCATCTTGTTCTGCCCGTTCGAAAATTCCCAGGTACCTACTACAAAATCCAGTATGCCATTCTTATCAAAATCGTACAGCGCAGGATCTGTCTGTACCCAACCGTTATTCGCGACTTTTATCTCCCATTTCTTCGCTCCTGTCTCCGCATTAAAGCAAATCACATAACCATCAAACTCGCCATGAATGACTTCCAGTACCCCATCACCATCCACATCACCAATACTGGGCGGCGAATCGCTGCCGCGCATGGGCGATACCCATTGCGTAAAGCCAGAATCAGCGTCAAAACAAAAAGTTTTGGGATTGCAGGAGCCTGCAAGTATTATTTCCAGATCACCATCCTTGTCTACGTCAAATACCAGCGGGGCCGCATCGGCGCAGCCGCCAACATTGTATTTCCATTTCAGGGAACCGTTCTCCGCATTCAGCACATACATATTGCTGTCATTCCGGTAGGTGCTGAAGACCAGTTCCAGCTTGCCATCGTTGTCAATATCAGCAGCCGCGGTTTGCCCGAAAGCAGCGTCCCTGATATCGTAATACCATTTTATTGTGGGCGTTTGCGCCGGGCAAAAAAAGAAAGAGCACAAAGCGAGAAGCAGCAACAACTGTTTCATAAGCTGCGGTTATGTATATAAAACTATACTTT
>JAJNBR010000141.1 GCA_021156265.1 Flavipsychrobacter sp. | reverse complement strand
GCCAGGCAGCCAAACTGCAGTTTGCTGTATTTTTTCTCGTCCTTAGGAAAATGCATGGAAGATGAGGTATCCAATACCACGCAGCAACGAAGATTGGTTTCTTCTTCAAAGCGCTTGATGTAGAGCCTGTCGGTCCGCCCATATACCCGCCAGTCGATATGCCGGAGCGGATCGCCCTGGTTGTACAAACGGTGTTCGGCGAATTCTACCGAGAAACCGTGAAACGGGCTTTTGTGCAGACCTATAATGAAACCCTCCACTACTTGCCGGGCAAGCAACTCCAGGTTCTCTACTAAAGGATTTGGTTGTATCATCTAAGTGGGCTTGACCAGATAAAGTTAACTAAAAGAACTGCGCACTGTGAAAGCGACCTGCGAATTGAATTATTATTAACGTTTGCGCTTTTGAAAATTTACTTTTATCTTCAACCGTTAAATAACAGTAACCCAATGAAATTACGCCTTGTCCTGTTAGCTGCTGCCTCCCTGCTGTTGATCACCAGCATAACATCATGCCGACGTGATTATACCTGCCAGTGCGAGATAACTTACAGCGGACAGCCCGGCTTACCTGATACCCTCTACAGGGACTACCCTATTACAGAGACGAAAAAGAAGGCTAAGAATCTCTGCGAACAAAACTCCAGGGAATCGGAGATGGACGGTATTAAAACCAAGGAAACCTGCTACTTATATTAATTGCCTATTTTTGAGCCATAACAAGTTATGGCAGAGACAATTCAAAGATCAGGCGCTGTTTTCTATATAAAAAGGATTTTAGGACTGGTACTGCTGCTGGCACTCGCAGCAGTATTTTTATTTTCAGCCTATAGCAAACTCATATCATTCGAGGCCTTCCAGTGGACATTTGTAGACCTGGGCATACCAAATATCACCGCTGCTTCGGTCATTGCCCGCGTGTTCATCGGGCTTGAGTTCCTGATCGCGCTTTTCCTGCTCTTTCATATTCATTTGACACGGGTTACCTACCCCGCTACTATAATTCTTTTGCTGGCCCTGACAGGTTACCTGGTTTTTCTTTTGGTGAAGCAAGGAAATACCGGCAATTGCGGATGTTTTGGCGACTGGATATATATGAAGCCGCTGGATGCCATCTGGAAGAACCTCGCCATGATAGCCGCAACAGGATTGTTATATATTCTATACCCGGTACGACCATATAAAAACCAGGAATGGGTAGCAGCAATCGCAGGCATGGCAGCGATTGTAACGCCTTTTGTCATGGAGCCCCTGAATGTGAACAATACACCTGAAAAGGCCAATTTGCCTATCAATCTCTCGCTGTTGTATGAAGGCAATGGCGCCAAACCTGACGTTGATCTAGGAGTGGGCAAGCATATTGTAGGTTTCATGAGCCTGACCTGCCCACACTGCCGGAAAGCCGCGTATTTCCTGCACGTTTTAAAGAAAAACGATCCCCAATTACCCATTTATCTTGTATTAAACGGCGATCCGAAAGATTTTAAAAGCTTTTTTGATGAATCGAAGGCTTACAATGTGCCCAACATGCTGTTTGACAACAAAACGGCCTTTATTGAACTGGCCGGCCCATATGTGCCTGCAATCTACTGGGTCAGCAATAGCGTGATCGAATACAAGAGCAATTACAGCCAACTGGACCCGCAACTGATAAAGAAGTGGGTAAATCAATAAATTTGCAGGCTTAACTGACCCATTAATGAGCGAGACCAACGAAATAGAAGATATAGACGACCTGCTGGACGATGACGATGAGCAAGAAGGGGAACAGGAGATCTCTGCGGAGCCCGTAGAACGCCTGCGTATTGTAACAGACAAGCGCCAGGAACCCTTGCGGATAGATAAATTCCTGATGAACCGCGTGGAAGGCGCCACCCGTAACAAGATACAACAGGCACTGGAAGACGGCTTCATTAAAGTAAATAACGAGATCGTAAAGCCTAACTACAAAGTAAAACCGGGCGATGAGATAGTAGTGCTGGAGACCCGCCGCGTTGAAACATCGGAGATCATACCGGAACCGCTACCGCTGGACATCGTCTACGAGGATGATGACGTCATGGTGATCAATAAAAAACCCGGTATGGTGGTCCACCCCGGCTGCGGCAACTATTCGGGCACTTTGGTGAACGGACTAGCCTATTATTTCCAGAAAGAAAATATAGAAGTAACCTCCCTGCACCGCGTTGGACTAGTGCACCGTATAGATAAAGACACGAGCGGGCTGATACTGATAGCCAAGACTGAAAAGGCCATGAGCGACCTGGCCTCACAATTCAAAAAACATACGGTACATCGCCGGTACATAGCACTGGCCTGGGGTAATCTTGAAGAAAACGAAGGCACTATCAATGCACATGTGGGCCGTAACCTGCGCTTCAGAAAAATAATGGCAACCTATCCCGACGGTGACCACGGCAAAGAAGCCATCACCCATTATAAGGTCCTGGAACGGTTCAACTACGTGACCCTGTTGGAATTGCGCCTGGAAACGGGCCGTACCCACCAAATCCGGGTACACATGAAATCCAAAGGGCATCCCCTGTTTAATGACGCCACTTATGGTGGAGACAGCATTGTAAAAGGCACTGTGTTCGCGAAATACAAGCAGTTTGTAGACAACTGCTTCAAAATATTGCCCCGCCAGGCCCTCCATGCCAAAGAGCTGGGCTTTACGCACCCCAAAAGCCGGCAATGGATGCAATTCGACTCTGAACTGCCGGACGATATGAAGCAGGTGATCGAAAAATGGCGTACTTATACAGGTGGCATGACACAGCAGCTGAGAGACCAATTAAGTTAGAACGCCAAACACATAAAGCTTATCCACATAAGTCGTAAATCCGGGTGTTAAATATTAACTTGCCAGTGTTAAAAGGCAAGCTCAGCCATTTATAAGTGGTTGAGATGCCGTATTTTTGCCGGGTACTCATTTAAACAGTTTGTTATGTCATTATTAGCGATTCAACCGCAGTTACTCATTTCTATGCCAAGTGGTGGCGAATGGATCACCATCCTGATCGTGGTTATTGTACTATTTGGCGGCAGAAAGATACCGGAACTGGCTCGTGGTATTGGCAAAGGGATTCGTGAGTTCAATGATGCTAAAGAAGGCGTTAAGAACGAGATCGAATCAGGAATGAGGGATAATAAAGAAAAGGTCCAATAATTGTCTTCGGTTGCCTTTGCAGCCTTGTTTACAGAAACAATAAATCTGGAAGAGAGAGAATAAGTAGCCCATTGGGTTGCATGGTTTTCACCGCTTAAATAACGATTAAAACATGCAATTAAGAGATCTTTTATTGAGTTCGTTAGCCACACTCACCATTGCTTCGGCAAGTGCACAGACCGGCAAAACCGCTGCTGCGCACATGAAGGTGGTAAAAACAGACACCATAGTCATCCGGAAGCCCGTGATAAAACCCGGCGCTCCCACTCCGACGCTGGCAGCCAATACACTGGCTGTGCCGAAGAAGAAGGTGTACAAACACGTACCACTGGCCGGTGAAAAGGCCTATTATGGTACGATGGACGACTATATCAAGGAATTTGTGAAAAAGTACCTGCGCGTACACCAGCAAACACTGAGTGTGGTGATGGGTCGCGGCGACAAGCATTTTTCCCTGATGGACAACGTGCTGGCTAAGCACGATATTCCCAAAGAACTAAAATACCTGGCAGTTATTGAGTCGGCATTGAACAACAATGCAGTGTCACGTGTCGGCGCAGTAGGCCCATGGCAATTCATGGCCTCAACCGCGCGCATGATGGGCCTGAAGGTAAGCGGCAAAAAAGATGAAAGGAGAGACTTTTACAAGTCGACCAACGCGGCAGCCAAATACCTGGCTTACCTGTATGACCAACTGAACGACTGGCTGTTGGTGGTAGCTGCTTATAATAGCGGACCTGCCCCCGTGCACCGCGCTATTGCTCGTACCGGCAGCAACAGCTTCTGGGATATCAAAAAGCACCTGCCCAAAGAAACCCAGGGTCACGTACTGGCATTTATCGCTACGGCTACCATATTCGAGAATATGACCAAATTCATTGGTAGCAGGGACCTGCCGGACGATATCAGCTTTACTAAGGAAGAAGTGCTTGCAGCCGACAAAAAGGCCGCTGTAAAGAAGCCTAAGCTCACCTTCAGCGAAGACGAGCTGAAGAACATGGCTATTGTCCGCTTGTCTGAGCCTCTGAGTGAAGAACTGATGGTCAAGGAGCTGGGCCTTGACAAAAGGACCCACGATAAATGGAACCCGGACTATGAGCTGTACGAAATGGGAACATATGCAACGGAATTCTATAGCCTGCGTATACCCAAAGACAAACTGGATAGTTTTATTGAAAAGAAAGAGACGCTTACAAAACGTTCCAGGCAGATCTACAGCGCTCTGAATATGTAAGAAAATATTTTTTCAGTTACAAGTTTTTGTACTACCTTTGCAGTCCCTTAAAAAAGAATTTTAATTAGATGGCAAACCATAAAGCAACCAAAAAGGATATCCGTCAGAGTGAGAAGCGCCGCGAGCGCAACCGTTACTACGGTAAAACGACTCGTAACGCAATTCGTACCCTGCTGGCTACTACCGATAAAGCTGTAGCTGCGGAAGAACTGCCAAAAAAAGCCAGCAACCTGAAATCAGGTATCGTTAAAAGACTGAGTGTACTGGCTTAAGCCATTCTTATATCAATATTTGTAATCCCCGGCTGGTCCGGGGATTTTTATTTTTACCTGTTTAAGAAAAAAGATCAGGCATATCTTAAACCAGGAGTTAATAACTCACTACATATCAATAACTATACTTTACGCAGGGTCAATAATCTATTTTTTTGCATTTGTTAAATGATTTTAAATTATTAAATTTAAGAGAATGTAACCTTTGAATTTAAAAAAATAGAGAGATGAAACACTGTGTACTATTTATCTTATTTGCATTTTGTGGCGCCATTGCACATGCACAAACTCCGCAATGGTCTGTCAGCGCCAGCTCAGGGGCCAACACGTATCCCTTTAATAACACGTCCGGCAACAAAGTAGGATGGTTTTACGTGCCCGGCGATTTTGGAGCTCCCCCCAACGGTACTATTACCGATATCTATTTTTATACCGCGGGCGCGGCAAGCAATGCCACTTACAATAGTTTTACGATCAAGATGGGCCAGGTAACCGGCTCAGGCTGGGCTTCTACAACCTACCCTACAACGGGTATGACAACAGTAGTATCCGGGAACCCTTATGTAATACCGACGGTGCCAAGCGGCTGGGTAAAATTCACCCTTAGCACCCCGTTTGTTTACGATAATACACAAGGCCTGATGGTGCTGGTAGAAAGCCAGAGTTATAGTAATGGCTTCAACGTAAACCAAAATTCACTTACCGCCCGACGCTTGTACGGCACTTACGGAAGTACTACCGCCACAGGCATGGACGGTACGTACGCCGGCTTTGGATTTGACATTGTTACCTGTCCTTCGCCGGTCATCAGCGCGCAGCCGCTAAACAGGAATCAATGCGAAGGCACATCTGCTAATTTTTCAGTAACAGCTACAAATACCAGCTTCTATCAATGGCAGGTCAATACAGGCTCCGGCTTTACGGACATCACTAACAACGCTACCTATAGCGGCGCTACAACAAGCACCCTGACTGTTTCTCCTCTTACGATGGCGCTTCATAATAATCAATACCGCTGTAAACTGTCCGGTGCATGCAATAACCCTATGAACTCGTCTGTGGCAACCCTTACCGTTATGCCGGGCGCCAGTATCATCAGCCAGACTTTATCAGACAGCGTTTGCGAAACTGCAGCAACGAGCATGAGCGTAAATGTATTTGGCTCTGTAATAGGGTATCAATGGGAAATGGCAGTTGCGACTGTGGGCGTTTTTACAAACATACCCAACTCCTTCCCGTACTCCGGCACTAATTCGCCGATACTAACCATCCTTAACACACCCGATACGTTGAATGACTATATATTCAGATGTGTAGTAGCTGCCATCGGCCAGTGCAGCGGAGTTACCACTGCCCCCATTCCGCTGACGGTACTCACGCCGCCGGAGATCAATGTCGGCGGACCTAATGACCAGATTGTACTACCTTACCAGGACGCTGAATTTACAATGACTGTAACGGGGCAAGACTATGTCACCTACTGGCAGGCAAGTGCCGATGGGATCACTTATTCAAATATCAATGACAATGTGCTCTACAAGGGCACAAAAACCAGTTCACTGCTTGTGAAGAATCCACCGCTTTCTATGTCGAACTGGTGGTTCCGTTCCATTATTAAATCAACGGATCCCGGTTGCGGCATATACCACGATACCAGTGTGGCTGCCCAGCTTAAAATGGATGTGTCCAGTTCTGTAAATGATGTCCTTAACGAAAGCGGTGTTACCCTTTCCCCCAACCCGGTTGCCGGCACTGACATCTTTATCGAAAATATGTTGCAAGCAAAGAAGGTACACCTCAATATAATTGACAACCTGGGAAGGACTGTGCAGTCCGCCCCACTACACCTTGTAAACGGTAGCAACACAGTCAATATTTCGCGACTTTCGCCCGGTGTATATACGATGCGTCTTACTGACGATACGGGTAACGTCGTGAACATGAGATTTACGCGGCAATAAAGCTTTTGCCCATTACTTTACCGTCCGCCAACAGGCGGACGGTTTTTTTGTGCATATCTTTGCGGTAAGTTTTATTGTTATGAAAGACCTGCTGAATAAGGTGTCGGAGAAAGTAGCTGAAAAAAAGGATGCAGCTAAGGAGGCTTTTGAAGCCAATATCAACTTTTCAAAATTTTCTGAAAAGTTTACAGGCATGACGGACAGTGCGAAAGAAAAGTCTATCGATTTCATGAATGACCTGATCGCACTATCGCCTATCATTGACGAGATCGGTTTTAAGACAACCGGCATTACCATAAGTCTTGGGCTCCCTCCCGACGTTACTTTTCATTTTCAAAAAGCAAGCGATATCCCTGCCGAAAAACGCGATGCAATACTGGAAAAGCATAAGGATAAGGTCATGCTCAACACTATAGTTAAGACCTTGCTTCTTGCTGACAGCTACCAGCAAAAACTGAAATTGGGTTCATTCCGCTTCACGAATATAGATATGTGCATTGGCCTCACGGGCGGTGTCAGCTTTCAACTGGTACCGAAAGACTAATAGTATGAACAAGAGCGGGCAAAACCGTGCTGATGTTAAGCCCGGCATGGAAGTAGACATTATTCTAAAGAAGGATCAGCGTACCGGTGAGCGCACACGTGGATTTGTAAAACGTTTGCTGACCAGTGCACCCTATCATTCACGAGGTGTCAAGGTGATGCTGGACGACGGGCAAGTGGGCCGCGTGGTGGAGATCATCGACGAGAATACAGAATAAGCCTTACTGCATTACACCTTTCATCCAGCTGGTTAAACGGTCTGCAAATCCCTGGTGAAAGTTATCTTTTTTGTAAGCCGCATCCATAAAATGCTTGTGAGCACTTGGCCAATCGGGGTTACGGATCATCAGGTGATCAACATCGGCAATATTGATGTGCTCTGCATATCCGGGATGAGTACTATTTACCGTGCGAACAATCAGCTGGTGCTCCAGTTCTGAACAAGCAACAAAATCAGCTTCGCCAAATACCGATAACACTTTAGCATTTACATTACTCCAGCTTCTTGCCAGGTCTACCGAATCGAGCTGCTGCCAGAAACGCCAGTGCCTGCCCCACATGTGCCGGGTGCCGGGCTTATATTCCAGCTCGCTTGCAACGATATCCTTATACTCAGGATTCTCATACAATTCAGCCGGCGACTTCTTCAACCTGTACTCGTAGTACACTTTTTGAATCAGGCGCGCGCGGTCCTCCGTTTCGGCATAACTCTTACCATCCAGGGGCCATTGCACCCTGTGCATCTCCAGCAGAAATTCGCTCCACGGACGGTAAACAGTCGCGAATGCGATGACGCCCCGGGGTGAATGTTTCTCGGCCACTATAGGCGCTATCACTCCTCCCATGGAATGGCCGAAAATGAAGAGGTTGTTCTTATCTGCGTATGGCAACTCTTCCATAAACCGGTAACCTGTTTCAAATACTTGCATATCCGTCGCCAGGTCGGCATCCATGCATGGAATACAACCGTAGCTATCACCGAGCCCGGTCTTCTCTATCGTTACGACTGCAAATCCATTAGCGATCCATGTATTGATCAGCTTTCCATAACTGCCCTGACCATAGCCCTCTACCGAGCCACAGTTGTAACCGGGGATGAACAGTATGGCGGGCATCTTTCCATTGCCTTTTGGCTTACGTACTATAGTGCGCAACTTACACTCCCCCATTTGTGCCCAGTTATAAACAACATCTCCGTTGGCAAGTATATCATATGGCTTCATGGCAGCGCTCGCCTTTTTTTCGCTGATCTTGTTGCCGCGCTTATATTTTACAGTAAGCTGCTCACCGGTACGTATGGCACCGGCGATGCTATTATACCCTTGCATGTCGATGACGGTCTGCCGGTTCAACTCAATAATAGTATCACCCTTGCGAAGGCCGAGATTGTACATTGTGGATCCGGGCGTTGTGGTATCCACTGCCATCCCTTGCGCCGAAAAAGATCCGTTAGCACCTATCCATGCTTTACGCACAGGTTCCTGCGCAGCCGCGACATCGCAAACCAGGAGCAGTAAAATGAAATGGAATAACAGCTTCATGCGCGGAAATTTTACATGAAACTAAAAACAAGAAATGCGGTAAGAAAGTTGAAAGGGGAAAATCACCCTGAAATTCACACCCGGTTGGCAAGACTAATCATACATAAACTTTTCCTTCTGGAAGATATATGAAATTTCGCCTTTGGAGCGGTCGTATCGGACACCGATATAAACATCTTCCGTCAGCGTAAATTTTTCAACTTCCGTAGCTGAGCCGTTTACTACTACTTTAAGCTTGCGCTTCCCCTCTTTCACCTCTTTGTGAACAACTCCGTCGGGCAGGCATACACCTAGCACATCATTGGTCGTCAGCTGCTTGTCCAGTATCTTCTCATCGTCAATATAGATCTGCACTTTATCATTTTCAAACTGGGTTTGGACATCAATGCCAACGTTATAGCTCTTCTTCACCTTGTTGTTGCAGGATGCCAGTACATTTACCGTCAGCGTGCTCACAGTGAGCAGCATTATTGCTAATAGGTTGCGGTTCATAAGGGATGTTTCAATAAATATAGCCAATGAGGATGAAATGCTTAATAAAAACGTATTGGGAAACATCTTATTGTGGAACGCACTATTTGAACAAACAATTCTTTGCCGTCCACCACGGGTGTATTTCATATGCCAGGCGACCAGCCGCGATGGCCGGATCGGTATTCAGCAATTGCTTCACTTCCATCTCAGTTTCGCAGTTAAAGATGAAAATACCACGCCAATTACCGTCGTCGCCAAAAGGCCCGGCAACAACTATTTTCCCCTGCTGAGCCAGCTTGTCGATATTGGCCATATGTCCACGTTGAAGTTCATTGATCTTTGCAGTGTCGGTTATTTCAGCACGACGCGCGCCTTTCGTAAGCATCACGAAATAATACTGCTTCATTTCGAAGTCGCCATCTCGAATCACTTTCTTTTGTTGGTGTTGCGCATTGACAGAAAGGACAGAAAAAAGTAACACTGCAAGTGTAACAAGTTGTTTCATAACATCTAAATTAGTTAATTCTGTCCAGGCTGGCAGGCATTGTATTTGTGGCTAGATTTGTAAACATAAATAAGCCACCATGAAAAAACTATTTCTCCTCGCACTCTTTGGCACTGCCGTTACTATAAGCTACGCGCAACAAACTGATGTGTTGCAAACCAATGACGGCGTAGTGAAAATAACACCGGTGCAACATGCCTCATTGGTATTGCAGTGGAAAGAAGAAACCATTTATATTGACCCTGCCGGAGGAGCTGAACTCTATAAGGACATACGCAGGCCCAACATTATCCTGATCACCGATATCCACGGCGACCATATGGATAAAAAAACACTGACCACCCTCAGAACAGACAGGGCTGTTTTCATCGCACCGCCCGCTGTAGCCGACTCACTCCAGCCCTATTTCCGCGACAACCATATAAAGATCGTGAGGAATGGTGAGAACCTGACTGAAGAAGATATCAGGTTTAGCGCCATACCCATGTACAACCTGCCGGAAACTTCAGACTCGAGACATCCCAAAGGCCGCGGCAATGGCTACGTGATAAACATTGCTGACAAAAACATTTACGTATCCGGTGACACTGAAGACATCCCTGAAATGCGGTCACTAAAGAACATTGACATAGCCTTCATCTGTATGAACCTGCCTTATACAATGGATATCAACCAGGCTGCCAGCGCCGTGCTCGAATTAAAACCAGCTGTCGTCTATCCCTATCATTATCGCGGGCAGGACGTCAATGAATTCAAAAGGCTGGTGAATGAGAAGGACAAGAATATTGAAGTAAGGATAAGGGAGTGGTACCCGAAGTAGCTATTAGTGCAACCTGTGCTATACGCCTATAATTATGTTCAATAAACTACCGTAACGGTATAATTTTTATCTCGAATTCCCTTGTAAATCTGCATTTATGGCAAGAGCCGCTAAACAACCACTGACAAAAAAAACTCGCATAGGCCTGGACCCTAATAAATCCAAAGCGCTGGCCGAAAAACTAAATATACTTCTGTCTAGTTACCAGGTCTTTTACATCAATACCAGAGGCTTTCACTGGAATATTTCCGGTGAAAAGTTTTTTGAGCTGCATGTGAAATTTGAAGGGCTCTACAATGACCTGGCGACTAAGATAGACGAAGTAGCTGAGCGCATAGTGACGTTA
This sequence comes from Flavipsychrobacter sp., assembly GCA_021156265.1. Taxonomy (GTDB): domain Bacteria; phylum Bacteroidota; class Bacteroidia; order Chitinophagales; family Chitinophagaceae; genus Polluticoccus. The sequence continues at coordinate 1,065 of JAJNBR010000141.1, read as the reverse complement.
GGGTATCCCCCCATCCATTCGTTCTCAGGCTATCTCAAGAGTTCAAAGATCAAGGAAGAGACCAACATTACCGAGGGTAAAACCTGCGTACGTATGATCGTTGATAGTTTGCAGACCATCCTCGAAGGTCAACGCGAGATCCTGCACCTTTCAGCCCAGCTGGATGACGAAGGCACCAACTCGCTGGTTAGCGACTATATACGCGAGCAGGAAAAACTGCTGTGGATGTATTCGGCCTACCTGGGCGTTTAAAACAAGTGGCTGATAGCTGATTCTACGCAGCGCTCGCCATCAATGGCAGCGCTGACAATACCGCCGGCATAACCTGCTCCTTCGGCACAGGGATATAACCCTTTGATCTGTGTATGTTGCAGTGTTTCTTTGTCGCGCGGGATACGTACAGGTGAGCTTGTACGCGATTCCGTGGCAACGAGCAAGGCTTCATTGGTATAATATCCCCGCATCTTTTTACCAAAGTCAACAACGGCTTTTCTCAAAGCTTCATTCACTTCCTTAGGTAATACATCTTTAATAGCCGCGCTGTGCACACCGGGTAGGTAAGAACAATCCGGTAATGTCGAAGAGAGCTTACCATCTACAAAGTCGGCCATGCGTTGTGCCGGCGCTACCAGTTTTCCGCCACCTATAGCAAAGGCTTTTTGCTCTACCATTTGCTGGTACCGGATACCCGCTAGCTGCCCTTTAAAGCCATACGCAGCATAATCCTTTTCATCTACAGCAACTACAGTACCTGAATTAGCGTAAGGATTGTTACGCTTGGAAGGTGACCAGCCATTTACCACTATTTCGCCGGGTGCAGTAGCAGCCGGAGCAATAATACCTCCCGGGCACATGCAGAAGGAGAACACCCCCCTGCCATATTCCTGTGCAACCACGGAATAGCTAGCCGGTGGCAAATAATCGCCACGCAGATCGCAGTGGTATTGGATCTTATCTATCAGCTGTTGCGGATGCTCTATGCGCACGCCGAGTGCAAACGGCTTAGCTTCTATCTCGATATTCTTATAGTGTAGCAGCGCGAAAATATCGCGGGCTGAATGTCCC
>JAJNBR010000140.1 GCA_021156265.1 Flavipsychrobacter sp. | reverse complement strand
TCCCACTTGCATTTTTATTGTTTCTTGGCTAGTATTAGATCGTTTTAACTGATCATGAAATCATCAGGGCCTATATATAAATACGTCAACTACATACTAATAGCCACAGCGCTGGCGACGTTATATTTTATTGGCATATGGGATACTGACCTCGGTGATTATACGAAACAGATCAACCAGCTTTCGGCAACAGGCACTCTTATAGTCAATGGACAACTTAATAACCGCTATCCTCCGGTTACAAGCTTCGTATATTTTACAGCATTTAAAATATTCGGTTTTGCAGGAAAAGCTGTCGCAATATTATTGCTTCACACAGCGTTTGCTTTACTCATCCAGCTAGGATTTGAACTGCTTCTGAAGCATTACGGATATAAGGCTTCAACCTTGCTGAAGCAACTTGCAACAACTATTGTGATCTTCAACCCTTTCATACTTTCATTTATGGTACGCGGTGTCAACAGTGAGCTGATCTTTATTTGCTGTTCACTCTTTGCGTTATGGTTTGCACTGCGCAATAATAAGGTCTCTAACTTGCTTGCTGCCGGTCTGCTTACCGGCATTGCCATCCTCACCCGGATGCAGGGGCTGGCACTACTCCTTTCTATATGCCTGCTTGTTTTTCTTAGCCATAGAAAACTGGTGCAGCCAGCTCTATTTCTCCTGGCAGCTATATTGACGATCGCTCCCTGGCAATATATCAACAGTAAATATGGCAGCGGCTTTATTGCCTCCGGCGGCTTACCCGGTTTCCGCGACGGCCTCAGCTTTAATAATAAAAAATACCGCGAGCCTATCGATCTACCCAATAAGGTAGCCGTGCTCTCCGATTCTTTCTACCATATCTATTATACGTTAAAAGAGCGCGCTCACGTTGAACCGGCGGAAGATGAGATCAGTTTCGTCAAAAAATACCTGTCCGACAATCCCGGCACAGGTGTTGCACTGTTCTGGCTGAAACTAAAGCGTAGCTTTTACGGCACAGATTCGCAAAACCATAAAATAGAACTGGTGAACAGGCTATTGGTGGGAACGATCTTGCTGGGATCACTGATATCAGGTATTCTGCTTCTGCGAAAACGCAGCAAACCATACAACCTGTTATTGTTGTGGATACTTATTTATTCATGCCTTACTATGGGAATGTCAATAATCGCATTGTCTATTTTGCGCTACCAGGCGCCTTTGATACCGTTCCTGTTCCTGGTTTGTTTTATCGGAATTGAAAAAGCATTTTCCCGTTCCAGTCCTGTCGTAACCGCTCATAAAAAACCGATGCAAACTGCGGGGTAATGCACAGCTTCTTGGTCAGGCGCATTATATCGCTTAGTTTTAAAACATGGTCTTCCCTGGCACTTGGGCAATACGCATATACACATTAGCAGCATTTATTGCCTGCACGCCATTGCTATATGCACAGGCGCCTGCATCAGATACGCTTTACCGGATATTACAGAAGCAGGATAGCTTGCTATTTTCTGAGGGTTTCAATAAATGTGATATAGGACAATTTGAAAAGCTGGTTAGCGAAAATTTCGAATTCTATCATGACGAGGCTGGTATCATGTCATCCAAAGCAGCTTTCATTGCAAGCATAAAAGATGGCATCTGCAAACTTCCATACAAACCGCAGCGCCAATTGAACGAAGGTTCGCTTGAAGTTTTTCCTTTAACAAAAAATGGAAAACTGTATGGTGCCATACAAAACGGTACTCATAGTTTCTATGCAATAGAAAAAGACAAACCCGAACGGCTCACCAGCACTGCCCTGTTTACACATGTGTGGTTGCTTGAAAATGGAAGCTGGAGGCTGGGCAGAAGCCTTAGTTATAATCATAAGACACCTTGAAAAACACTGGCGCAGAACAGTTTAAAGAATTGTTAAATCGGCACGAAGCTTGCATTCTTTAGTTGATAAATATATTTTTGCGACACTCCCAAGGGCGATAACTGATGAGATATTTGATGACTGCATGCACATGTGCATCTCTTACGGCCTTTCTAACACTTGCCAGTTGCACAACCAGCAAGCAGTCCGGCTATAGCTGGCATCGCAAACCAAAATTCATAGATAGCATTGCCCTGGGTGGCAACTGCAATAGCACCGTCAATACTACGGGAGGTAACAACAACTACAAGTATAACGATAGGTGGTCAAATACCTACGGAAATAATAAACCGGACAATTACACGTCTAAAAAGTACGACCCCTCGGTAACTAATGTTTTACAGGTAAAGTATTCTGATCTGCTGAGCATTGTTCCGCAGGCCATTACCAATTTTCCGCTATACAGTTTTATCGATGAGTGGTATGGTGTACGCTATCGTCTTGGTGGCAACGACAAATCAGGTATCGATTGTTCGGCATTTGTTCAACGGCTTTATGAGAACGTATTTGGCATGAACCTGCTGCGTACGGCCTTCGAGCAGTTTAACTCCTGCACCATGGCGTATACTACAGATCAATTGAAAGAAGGTGACCTGGTATTCTTCTATACTACAACCTATACCCGTCGCAAAGGCCGCGTCCGGGCAACAGGAAAACGTATTTCACACGTGGGTGTATACCTTGCCAACGATAAATTCGTTCACGCCTCGTCCACACAGGGCGTTACCATCAGCAGCCTGAAAGAAAACTACTGGGCACAAAAGTTTGCCGGTGGCGGACAGATTCCAAGAAGTTAGTCTCTCAAATTACAATATTGAAACAGCCCTAAACGGGCTGTTCTTGCATAAGCAATTTACTTAGAATGGTTAATTTGTTGTATATTTGTAGTGGAAATTCTGCGAGCGAACCCTGGCAAGAACTGAGCAGTTAATTAAGAACGCAGAATATTGAACTTCGGATAACATTATTCTGGGTAAGGCAACTACCGGTTTTGGGAGGTGATAACAAAGGTTTATCATGTATTTTGTGATTTTTCATCATAAAATATTGAAAAACAATTATTTGACGTGTATATCCCAGAGATGTTGTTCTCTGAAAAACACCTAAAACGACAACAAAGGTTATCATTCTCACCGGGTTGAATGTTACCTCAGGTAACGCTAAATAGCTGAATTAATATGCACATTTGAACAAAAATATTTGTACAAATGTACAAATCGACCTAATTTCGATACCAGATAGATAGAAGTCAAATGGGTCAATTGGCGATGGCAAAACGGGAGATCGTGCAGCAACTGCAAAAAGAGGTGCTCTCTTTGCAGCAGTCAAAAAAGCCAGTAGTTGGCCAGCCTGTGAATCCTGACCTTGGCGAATTGTTAGGAGCCTTCCCCAATAAAACCTTTCCCACAGGAGCAGTACATGAATTCATCAGTCCCAACCCGGAAAATGCAGCTGCTACTAATGGCTTCCTATGTGGTTTGCTGGGACAACTGATGCTGCAAAAAGGGCCTTGCCTCTGGATCAGTGCACGCCGCACTATTTTCCCTCCTGCTTTAAAGGTTTTCGGTATAGATCCTGAGCGCATCATTTTTATTGACCTGGATAGGCCCAAACAGGTATTATGGACTATTGAAGAAGGATTAAAATGTGAGGAGCTATCTGTTGTTATAGGTGAGCTAAGCCAACTGGGGTTCACAGAATCACGTCGCTTACAGCTAGCAGTAGAAGCCAGCAACGTTACCGGCTTTATTCATCGTTATCAACCAAGGGGTGAAAACACCGTTGCTTGCACTACACGCTGGAAGATAAAACCCATTTCCAGCATATCAGGAGACATGCCCGGCGTAGGTTTCCCCCGTTGGGATATACAATTGCTTAAGGTCAGGAATGGCAAGCCCGGCTCCTGGCAATTTGAATGGAAAGGCGGGCAGTTCCATTCTATTGCTCCGCAACGGTTCTCAATCATTAAAAACGAAAGACTCAAAACCGGGTAGTATGTCAAAGCGGTATGTTGCCATATGGTTTCGTCATTTAATGACGGACTGGATGATCCGCCGCCGGCCGGAGTTGAAAGATACAGCCTTTGTGTTTGCAGCACCCGAACGTGGGCGAATGGTAGTCAAATCGGCCAGTGCCGATGCTCAGGCCAAAGGTATCTATCCAAACATGGTAGTTGCTGATTGCAAGGCTATCCTTCCCTCTTTACAGGTGCTCAATGACATACCGGGACAAGACGATATACTTTTAAATGCACTCGCTGAATGGTGCATCCGCTATACACCAATTGTTGCACTCGACCCGCCTGATGGGCTCATGCTCGATGTGAGCGGTTGCGCGCATTTATGGAATGGTGAACAAGCTTATCTGAGAGATATGATCACACGCTTTTCAGATTTTGGCTATCATGTACGTACGGCCATGGCAGATACTGCAGGAACTGCATGGGCCATTTCACGGTTTGGGCAGGTAACACCTATCATCAAACCGGGCAGGCAATTGGATGCCTTATTGCCATTACCACCTGCTGCCTTGCGTTTAGAACCGGGTATACTTGAGCGCCTGAATAAACTTGGACTACATACCATCGGCAGCTTTATCAGGATGCCGCGTACAGCTTTGCGTCGTCGCTTTGGTCAAATCCTATTACAACGGTTAGATCAGGCATTAGGACAAGAGATAGAGATCATTCAACCTGTAAGGCCTATAGAGCCTTACCAGGAACGTTTACCCTGCCTCGAGCCTATCCGTACGGCAACTGGGATCGGGATAGCATTACAGCAACTATTGGAAAAGCTGTGCGATCGTTTGGGTAAAGAAGATAAAGGTCTGAGGCGTTGTATATTCAGATGTTATCGTATTGATGGTAATATACAGCAGATCGACATCGGCACCAACCGCCCGTCAAGAAATGTTGTGCACTTGTTCAAACTCTTTGAGAACAAGATAGTGCAGATAGAGCCCGACCTGGGCATTGAACTATTTATACTGGAAGCGCCCGTTGTTGAAGAGCTCACCAGCGCGCAGGATGCTTTATGGAATGCCAAAACCCATGGTGATAATGTAGCTGTAGCGGAACTGCTGGACAGGATCGCCGGCAAAACAGGTATGCATACCATTCACCGCTATTTACCTAATGAAAGCTACTGGCCTGAACGATCGGTCAAACTAGCCGCATCACTGCAGGAGAAGCCCACAACTGAGTGGCGTATAGATATGCCCCGTCCTGTCAATTTATTACCGAAGCCTGAACTTATAGATGTAACAGTACAGATGCCCGACTATCCACCCATGCTGTTCAAGTACAAAGGCCAGCTGCACAACATCAGCAAGGCCGATGGTCCTGAACGGATAGAACAGGAATGGTGGCTCCGCAACGGGCACTACCGCGACTATTACTGCGTGGAAGATGATAACGGTGCCCGCTACTGGCTATTCAGGCTTGGCCCTTATACCGGCAATGCACCTAAGTGGTTCATTCACGGATTTTTTGCCTAGCAATGTGAGATATGGAGTACACGGAATTACAGGTAACCACCAACTTTAGTTTTCTGAGAGGCGCCTCGCATCCGGAAGAAATGATCGAACAGGCAATAACCCTGGGTTATAAAAAAATAGCCATTACCGATCATAATACTCTTGCAGGCATTGTGCGCGCCCATGCCGCAGCCAAGGGAAAAGATATCCAGATCATTCCTGCCTGCCGGTTGAATTTATTGGATGGTTATAGCCTGCTGGCCTATCCTATTAACAAAGAGGCGTACTCAAGACTTTCTGCTTTGCTTTCATTAGGCAACTTGCGTACAGAAAAAGGTGATTGTCACCTGTACAAAGCCGACATATACGCAAATGCAAAGGACATGAAATTCATCGTGGTGCCTCCAGCATCACTCAATGACAACTTTGAATTTGAACCTTTATTTAAAGCAACGCTCAAAGAGTATAAGCACTTTTTAGGAAACAATCTATACATCGGGGCTGTCCGCTCTTACCAGGCCAACGATAATAAAAGGCTGTTCCGGCTAGCGCAACTATCAGATGAACTGAACATTCCCATGGTTGCTACCAACGATGTGTATTATCATAACCTTGAAAGAAGAGAATTACAGGACGTACTGACCTGCATCCGTGAAAAATGCACGATCTATAATGCCGGGTATAGACTACATCAAAACGCGGAGCGTTACCTGAAACCTGTGAAGGAAATGCATCGTCTCTTTCGCGAACATCCTGATGCGATAAAACGCACACAGGAAATTGCCGATGCTTGCCAGTTTTCTCTCAGTGAATTGAAATATGTATATCCAGAGGAGATCACTACAGAAGGCCGAACGCCACAGGAAGAACTGGTTTACTTAACGTGGGCGGGTGCCAACGAAAGATTTGACAATAATATCCCTGAAAAGATCAGGAAGACCATTGAAATGGAGCTGGATTTTATAGAACGTAAAAACTATGCTTCCTATTTTCTCACTGTGCATGACTTTGTGAGTTATGCGCGAAAACATAAAATTCTTTGCCAGGGACGTGGATCTGCTGCTAACTCGGTAGTTTGTTATTGCCTGGGCATTACTTCTGTCGATCCCTCTAAATTCAATTTATTGTTTGCACGCTTCATGTCTGATGCACGGGATGAACCACCTGATATAGACGTGGACTTTGAACATGAACGGCGCGAAGAAGTAATGCAATACATCTATGACAAGTATGGCCGTGACCGTGCAGGTATCGTTGCCACTGTTACTACTGTACACGCAAAAGGGGCAATACGCGATGTAGCCAAAGCTATGGGTATGTCGGTTGATGCCATTAATCGTTTGTCTAATTCACTCTGGGAGTTTACAGATGAATGGTTTGATGGTAAACGTATTACAGCAGAGGGTTTTGACGCTAATGATCCACACCTGCTGAAAGTGCTGGACCTAACCTACCAGTACGTTGGCTTTCCCCGGCAACTAGGTCAGCACACAGGCGGCTTTGTTATTACGCAAGGCAAGCTTTCTGATCTCTGCCCCATCCTCAATGCACGCATGAAAGACCGCACCTGCATTGAATGGAACAAAGACGATATCGAAACATTAGGCTTTCTTAAAGTGGATGTGCTGGCGTTAGGCATGCTCACTTGCCTGCGTAAAGGCTTTGATTTGGCCAAACAGCACTATGGCTTAGATCTCACCTTAGAAGATATCAATAAAGAAGAGGACGATGCTGTCTACGAAATGATCAGCCATGCTGATACTATAGGTGTGTTTCAAATTGAAAGCAGGGCGCAAATGTCGATGCTGCCACGTTTAAGACCTAAATGCTTTTATGACCTGGTAATTGAAGTAGCCATTGTTAGACCCGGACCCATTCAAGGCGACATGGAAGACGTCGTGACAAAATCGATAAGGTCGAATATCCTTCCAAAGAACTGGAAGCTATTTTGGGTCGTACACTAGGCGTACCGCTATTCCAGGAGCAGGCTATGGAAATAGCCATGCCCGTCGTGTTTTCAGGCAGCTGGAAGGGTTCGGTAGTTATGGTTTTCCTGAGAGCCATGCGGCGAGTTTTGCATTGCTGGTATATGCCTCCTCATGGATCAAGTGTTATTACCCTGATGTATTTGCAACAGCCCTGCTCAACAGCATGCCCATGGGCTTTTACCAACCTGCACAGATCATTTACGATGCTCAAAAACACGGTGTAGAAGTGCTACCTATTGACATTAATTATTCCCGGTGGGATAATATCCTTGAAGAACGTACAGGTAAGTATTGCCCCATTCGTCTCGGCTTCCGCCAGGTAACAGGTTTACGCGAGGAAGACATGCAGATCCTTATAGCTGCACGTGAACAGCCTTTTACAAGTATCCAATCCATACGAGATGCAGGCGTTTCACAAACTGCCCTGGAAAAATTAGCTGATGCGGATGCCTTCAGATCATTAGGTATTGATCGCCGCTCTGCATTGTGGGAAGTATCGGCACTGAACGATCGTCCTACCGGCATGTATGAAGGACAGCCAATGGAGAACGCTATGGAAAAAGACATTTCACTACCTGGTATGAGCCTGCCTGAACATGTGCTGCAGGACTATAGTGCCACATCTCTGTCGCTAAGGGCACACCCGGTAAGTTTTGCGAGAGACAAACTTACCATGCTTGACGTGCGCTCCAGTAAGGACCTCGATAATTACAAAGACGGCGATCCCATAAAAGTATCAGGCCTCGTACTGGTACGGCAAAGGCCCGGTACTGCCAGCGGTATCGTGTTCATCACCCTCGAGGATGAAACCGGCGTTGTTAACCTTGTAGTGTTCAAACATATATTCGAAAAATACCGCAAAGAGATCGTAAGAGCAAAACTGTTGATGGCAGAAGGTAAGCTGCAGCGCGAAGGTGAGGTAACACATGTTATCGTGAGCCGTTGCTACGACTTATCAGCTCTGCTCACAGTTTCCAAGACCGAAGACAGTGATGCATTCATGACCTTATCAAAAGCTGATGAAGATGGAACGGAATATGACACAAAAGATCAACGGTTAAAAAAGCAAAAAGCAGCGCAGCTAGATATATTTCATGGTGGCAGGAATTTCAGGTAATTGCCAGAAAAAGGCTTTTATACCAAAACACGATATATTCACGTTATCTAACAAAACCATCCTGTGAACAATTCACGCTTTTTGCTCATTGCTAGTTGTATTCTGCTTTTTCTTTCGCAGTCATGTGATAAGGACGATGGCCCGCAAACTAATGATATACCTTGCATGCCTGCCAATCTCACAGCCAATGTAATTGCATATTACCCCTTTAGCAGCGGTAGTCTCAATGACTTTTCAGGCAATGGTATACACCTCAGCAACAACACAACCGCGAAACCTGCCCCGGACAGAAATGGCAACCCTGAATGCGCTTTTGAGTTTGATAACTTCCCTAACAAGGTTGATTCATTGGTGGCTACCAAAACTTCGAACCTAAACTCGTTATCAGAATTTTCTATCTCATTATGGTACCAGCCACTGGACACGTTTGTACAGAAACATCATCCTAAGGTAGAGTATATGGTCAGATACGGAATGTGGTATGTAATGCTGTTTGACTGTCGTAAAGCTTCTTTTGACTTATGGAACAACAATTCTTCAGGTTATTCTATATGGGACAATAATACATATCCCTTGGGCACACCAGATATTTGTGAGCAGGAACAAAAATTACGAACCGGTAGCTGGCATCACCTTGTCGTCACATTTGACAAAGCAAACAATGTAGCCAAAATATACCGTAATAGTGTGCTGCAGGAACAGGATGGCAGTGTCCCATTCTCTACGTTTGCCACCGCTCCCAATATTACTTCCCTACTGATAGGAAGCAGCTTTACCGGAAGAATGGACGATATTGCCATCTTCAACAAAGTGCTTAATGCTATAGAAATAAATATATTGTATCACACAGCCCCGCCCCTTGCTGTTCTACTATGTAAATCCTTCTAGGAAAAATTAATAAACCCTATAATAGCGCTATCTTTGCTGATCTCTAAACTTTGGTGGTTAAACCCTGTTTCCGACCTGCCAATCTGAACGGGAACCATTGTCACCATGCATCGATACTTTGTTATTAACAAGCCCCCCAATATGCTATCCCAGTTCATAAGCGCTGATATGGTAGGGCTGCATGATCTCAACTACCCGTTCCCGGAGGGTATACATGCTATCGGCAGGCTCGATAAAGATTCGGAGGGCTTATTGCTGCTAACTACCAATAAGAAAGTAACACGGTTGTTATTCCAGGGTGAAAAACTGCATAAACGCACCTACCTCGTAAAAGTACGATATGCGGTAAGCCAGGAAAGTTTAACGGCTTTACGAAATGGCATTTCTATACGCATTAAAGGTGGTGATTATTATACAACAACACCTTGCGAGGCAGATATTGTAACCATGCCCGAAGGACTGTTTGACAACCCTTTCGAATCGAAAGATTATGTCCCTTACACCTGGCTTCGTATCACACTTACCGAAGGCAAGTTTCACCAGATACGTAAAATGGTAAACGCCATCAATCACCGTTGCAAAAGACTTATACGTGTATCTATCGAACAGCTTGAATTAGCACAATTACAACCCGGCGAAATAAAGGAGATGAACGAACAAGACTTTTTTGCACAGCTGGATATTTAGCAAGCCACTTCCTCGCATTAGACAATGTTTCTATATAGCAACAGGTTGCTATCCGACTATTAGTAAAACGTAAAAGCCTTTCAAGGTTTGCGACCTGAAAGGCTTTTTGGGACTGTGTAGCGAAGACGGGAGTTGAACCCGTGACCTCAGGGTTATGAATCCTGCGCTCTAACCATCTGAGCTACCTCGCCAATTTGGGATGGCAAAGGTAGAGAAAAAACTATTTAAATACCAATACCTGACAGCCGATTTTTTAGCTCTTCGGTCAAATTCGCGATTTTTCGGATATTATAATCAAAACATGCCATACCTGTTTTGGCGTGTGCTATCTCTTTACCTGCCGCAGTGGAAATGTGATACAGTAGATTAAAAGATTTTACCGAGAGTTCCTCTACATAAATACTGATACTCAATATATCGCCATAAAAAGCCTCTCCTCTGTAAGCGATCATTACATCAGCCATTATCAGCGCGTTGCCACCAGCATCCAGTTCATCCTGGTACCCCCAGTTACGCAACATTTGCATGCGCGCTTCCTGCATAACAGACAAAACAGCATCGTTACCAAGATGTCCACCATAATTTATATCGCCAACACGCACAGGTATCATAGTGACAAACAATGGTTTTTCGTTAGGAAACTTTATTTTTACACGACTCATATAAACGGTGGCCGATTTTTTGCTATGAAAATAATATGTATTGGTAGAAATTATGCAGAGCATGCAAAGGAACTAAATAATGATGTACCGACCGAGCCGGTCATCTTCATGAAACCTAAAAATGCGCTTCTGCTTCCCGACAAACCCTTATACTACCCTGAGTTTACCGACGATCTGCAATACGAGTGTGAACTAGTAGTAAAGATCTGCAAGAATGGTAAGTACATACAGGAAAAGTTTGCGCGCAAATATTATAACGAGGTAACAGTGGGTCTCGACTTTACAGCGCGCGACTTGCAGCAAAAGCAAAAAAACAAAGGCCTTCCCTGGGAAATTGCAAAAGCATTCGATGGTTCCGCCGCCTTGGGGGAATGGCGTACGATAACTCCGGAGATGAACCTTGATGACCTGAACTTTCAACTGAAGCTCAACGATGAAACAGTGCAAAGCGGTCGTACCAAAGACATGATCTTTAACATCAACAAGATCATCGAGTACGTTTCCGGCTTCTTCACTTTAAACATAGGCGATGTGATCTACACCGGCACACCTGCAGGTGTAGGCTCGCTGAATGTATACGATACGCTGGAAGGATACCTGGAAAACGAAAAGCTGCTCGAAGTAAAAATTCGCTAATTAAACAGCAAAGCATTTGCGCATATACAATCCCAAAAACTGGTTCGATATCCTGTTCCAGTTTCATAAGTATGACACCGCCCGGAAACTGGGTAAGCTTATATGCATTATCGCCCTGTATTCTGCAGCTGTTGCCTTCCTGGAGCTTAACTTCCTAAAGCTTTCAGAAAAAAGTTACCTGAAGAATTTCTACCAAATGCATAACCTGCTTGGTTTTGCGTTGTCGTTACTACTGGTATTTCGAACAAACACCGATTACGACCGTTGGTGGGTAGGACGCAATCTCTGGGGCTCTTTTGTCAACAATAGCCGAAACCTTGCTCTGAAGATTCATAGTCTTATTCCGGAAAGCGATACAGAAACGCGGGCATACTTTAAACGGGTGATACCTATGTACGCCTCGGTCCTTCACGAGCATTTGCAATCCGAGTCTACACGTTATGCACTGGATGAAAACGAGCATCCCGAACTGAAACACCTGGAGCAAGGTAAACACGTACCCAACCAGGTAGCCAGGATGCTGTATAAAAAAACGCTCCAGCTGCAACAGCAGGATATCATTACAGGCGAACAATTATTATTCGTGAACCTGGAGCTAACAAGCTTTACGGATATCTGCGGTGCTTGCGAACGCATTAAGAATAAACCCATTCCCTACTCGTACAGTGCTTTTATTAAGAAATTCATTTTTGTCTATGTGATGACGCTACCTTTTGGGTATGTGCTATCACTAGGATATTTGATGGTGCCTGTTGTGGCCCTTGTATTCTACGTGCTGGCCAGTCTTGAAGTGATTGCCGAAGAGATCGAAGATCCTTTTGGCAACGACAGCAACGACCTTCCTATGCAAAAGATATCGGAGAACATCAAAAAGCATGTAGGAGAAATATTATAGGTTTTTACAGGTAGCAAAACGTCTATAAAAACCTACGCAATTGCCTATCTTCGCTTCTCAATCGTTCCATGATGAAGAAAATTGTATTTGTTGCTGCAGCCCTGTTGCTCGCCAATTTAGCACAGGCACAGCAAAACATGCTGGGTTGTATGGACGCATCGTTGCGCGTACAAGCCGAACAGGTAAAACGTGATCTCAAACCCCAGGGCTTTGTGTCGGTACGCGACATGATGATCACCATGAAGTCCAAAGAATCCGTTGGGATACCGATAGTACTAACCCAGGGCAAACTTTACCAACTGGTGTTCATCGGCACACGCGAAGCCAATAACATGCATTTTGAGCTGTACGATAAAGCTCAATTCCGGATAGACGAGCGCAAATTTGATAAGCCATCGGAAAGCAATTTGCTTGTCTACAGTATAGTGCCCGAAAAAACCGACACGTTTATGGTGGCTCTGTCGCAAAACCTGAGAACAAAAACAGCTTGCGGTAGCTTTACTATTCTGCGCCAGGATGAATTGCCTGCTGCGGCTGAAAAACCGGCTAAGACCAAACCTGCTGCAACGAAACCAAAATCTAAGAAATAATTGCATCTGGCATGGATGTAAAAATAGAACCGACCTGGAAGGAAGCGCTGCAGAAAGAGTTCTCGCAGCCTTATTTCGAAAAGATCGTTCATTTTTTAAAAGCTGAAAAACAGGCAGGTAAAACTATTTATCCTGCCGGCAGCAATATATTCAACGCCTTCAACACCACACCTTTCGAAAGTGTGAGGGTGGTGATCCTGGGACAGGACCCTTATCACAATCCGGGACAAGCGCACGGCCTTAGCTTCTCTGTGCCAAAAAACATAGCTCCTCCGCCATCGCTGGTCAATATCTTTAAAGAAGTAGGCAACGACCTCGGGATCCCGGCGCCTACACATGGCAACCTTGAAAAATGGGCAAAACAGGGAGTGCTGTTGCTCAATGCCGCACTAACTGTT
>JAJNBR010000139.1 GCA_021156265.1 Flavipsychrobacter sp. | reverse complement strand
GGTGTAACCGTCACATTGGTACCAGTAAGAGACTGGACACCTGAAGGGTATTGCGTTATAGGGTAGAATACCGCAAGCACTTTAGTTGAGATTAAACCTAAGAGCGCGACAAGGGACAGTAATTTACGCATGTCTGGTTGTTTTGTGCGTTTAAATATAAAGGTTAATAATGTAGTATATCTATTAGAGAAGCTGGTACTTCACGCTTAAAAATACTATAAAAAGTTAAGATTTCGATAACGTTATCCAAATTGTGCCTGTTTTAATCCACATTTTCTCTGTAAACCAATCGCCTTATCTTCGCCTCCATGAAATTTCTAATTGCCGGGCTGGGAAACATAGGCCCGGAGTACGATAGTACCCGCCATAACATCGGATTTGATGTTGCTGACGCATTTGTTATTAAACACGGAGGCAATTTTAACTTAAGTAGACATGCTTTTCTGGCAGAATGTAAGTGGAAAGGCAAAGTTTTTTTTGTTATTAAGCCCACCACTTATATGAACCTGAGCGGCAAAGCTTTAAAATACTGGATAGATAAGGAAAAAATACCATTAGAGAACGTGCTGGTGATAGTGGATGAGATCGCGCTGCCGGTTGGCAAGCTACGCATACGGCAAGGAGGCAGCAGTGGTGGGCATAATGGCCTGAAAAACATCGAGTTATTACTTCAAACGGATCAATACCCGCGGTTACGGTTCGGCGTTGGCAATAATTTTCCGAAAGGGCGCCAGGCTGAGTTTGTTTTGAGCAGATGGCATAGCGAAGAGTTTCCGGCCGTAAAAGAAGGCGTGCTGAAAAGCATAGAAGCTATTGAATGTTTTGCAACTCAGGGCATAGGCCAGGCAATGACCTCGTACAATAAATAAAAAAAGC
Organism: Flavipsychrobacter sp.; assembly: GCA_021156265.1. Taxonomy (GTDB): domain Bacteria; phylum Bacteroidota; class Bacteroidia; order Chitinophagales; family Chitinophagaceae; genus Polluticoccus. Next base: position 6,507 of record JAJNBR010000139.1, on the reverse strand, counting down.
CGGCATGTTGTGCCGGCTTTTTATTTTCATCGCTATCCTATCGCAACAGGGTCACATTTCCTTCGTAGTGTTCATGGACGCCGTTAACAAAGCCAACGTCTATCAGGTAAACATATACGCCCAGCGGCTGCGGTGTATTATTAAAGCTACCGTCCCAGCCTCGACCGTCTGCAACAGTAGATTCAAATATCTTTTGACCCCAGCGGTTAAATATCATCATCCTGAAATCGGTAACACCTGATGACAACAACTGACGTGGCAGGAAATAATCGTCGTTACCGTCGTTGTTGGGCGAGAAGGCATTGGGCACATTGATATAACAGTTATTGCTGACTATCACGGTGTCGGTAGCCGCACAACCATCTATTTCTACTGTTGCTGCATAGGCACCAGGATGGCGTACTATGATCGTAGGGCCATCATTGTCACCTTTGCTGTTCCATCTCCATTTAGCCAGCGGGTTGAGATGATTGATCTTATCGGTAAACAGTATCGGCTTGCCGTTGGGGCAGATGCTGGTATCAGGACCAAGATCGACCTTCGGAAAAGGTTTAATGTTGATCACTTTGGTAAACTGTACTGTCGGACATACCCTGTAAGTAGCTTCGAACAGCACACTAAAGGCACCCGCCCTGTCGTAGCTATAGTTGAAGGCCGGCTGGTCCTTGATGATATTGCCATCACCCATCGTCCAGGTAGTACCCGTGTTGCCGATCTGCATAAAGGTGCCTGAAAAATCTAAGGTCTGGCCTGCGCATAAAGCATCGGTAGACGTATTAAAGCTGATAGAACCTGTCGAGTCAACAACAATCAGGCGTTCTATTGAATCTTTACAACCCAGGTAGTCGGTAGCTATCAGCTGTGCCTTGTACTCGCCTACCCTTGCATAAACATAAGCAGGACTAAGCACCACATCTGTGCTGCCGTCGCGGAAGTTCCATTGGTATGCAGGTAGTATGTTTGGTACGTATGTGCTTGTGTTGGTAAAATTGATAGGCGTATTCTGGCAAATGCTGTCATCGCTTACTGTGAAGTCGGCCTTGATATTGTGATTGAAGTTGACCAGCTGATAGCTCGTGTCGAAGCAAACGCCGTTGCCGGCTATGAGTCTTACTGTATATGATCCCTGGTTTTTATAAATGTTCAACGGGTCGCTGTCATTACTGCTATTGCCATCGCCAAATACCCATGCACTGGCGTTGTGACCTGTAGAGTTATTGGTAAACTTAACAGAGTCTTCATCACAACCGAGCATCAAAGTAGTAGCAAATGAAGACTTCACCTCGGGGTGAACATTAATAATGAAAGGGAACGGATCAGAAACGCAGCCGGCGGTGTTGGTAACAGTTACGCTATAGGTGCCGGCATCGATAGTTTGCATAGCGGCCCTTACCGCCACGTTAGTTACAGCGCTGGTAAAGCTCCACCCACCCGGTCCGGTCCAGTCGTAGGTAGCTCCGGTAGGGCTTCCTGCTAATGCAGTCATGACCTCATCCTCGTTTACACAGATAGGATTGGTGTGCAGCACTTGTGTCACCTTAGGTGTCACTTGCACAAACACGGTAACGCTGGCGTTATAAGTACAGGAGCCGAGCGTCATCGTAACAGTGTACACCCCCGTGTGAGCACCAACAGTAACGCCAGGCAGTGTTTGTGAAGACGGACCTCCTGGAAGGATGCCGCTGCCGGCGGGGCCCGTCCAGGTATAAGTGGCTCCGGGATAGTTCGTTGCATTCAGGGTCAAGTCCCTGCCGGTGCAAATAACACCCGGAGAAACAATCAGATTAAACGGGTCTGTACACTGCGCTATTGCCTGCGCAGACAATAGGGCAGATAGTGCCAGTAAGGGTAAAAACTTAAAGGTCATGACGGTGTTTTTTTATATAGACATGTTATTTTCTAAAAATGTTTGTGACAAATGAAGATTTTTTACCCGCAGTTAAAAATCTTAATGTCTTTTGGAGATTCGTGCAAACCCCTGTAGCTTTGTCCGCCTTAATTGCTGCGAACTATGGTGCTCTGACGCAGTCCGACTTTCTTAGTCCGGACATTTTACTCCCCGATCTGCTGCAGGCGTTGCCTGCGCGTTATCATCATTTCAAACGTTTAACATTCACTTTCATGATTCAACGTGCTTTCAAGTCGCGTACACAACATATTATTGGCCTGCTGAAGACGGCCATCACCGGCGAGGAAAAAGAATTTACCACTGGCAGTATCGACAAAGCAATTTTCATGCTGTCGGTGCCCATGATACTGGAAATGCTCATGGAATCGCTGTTTGCGGTAGTAGATGTGTTCTTTGTAGGGAAACTTGGCGTGGAGGCAGTGGCTACTGTAGGCCTCACCGAATCGATGCTCACCATTATTTACTCGGTAGGTATAGGCCTAAGCATGGGCGCAACTGCGCTTGTAGCCCGGCGAACGGGGGAGAAAGATATGGATGCCGCATCGCACGCGGCCATGCAGGCTATTTATGTAGTGCTGGTCATTGCCGCGCTGGTGAGTTTGATCGGCATATTCTTTGCCAAAGACCTCCTGCTGTTAATGGGTGCAGCCCCCGAAATGGTAGCGCGTAATTACCGCTACACACAGATAATGCTGGGCAGCAATCTCGTCATCATGATGCTGTTCATGATCAACGGCATTTTTCGCGGGGCGGGGGATGCTTCTATTGCCATGCGCTCACTATGGCTGGCCAATATCCTCAATATCATCCTCTGCCCCACCCTTATCAATGGCTTCGGCCCCATACCCGCCTTCGGACTGACTGGTGCGGCATTGGCGACTACCATCGGACGCGGTTCCGGTGTTCTTTACCAGGTCTATCATCTTTATAAGGGTAAAGGGCTGATAAAAATAAGACCGCAACACCTGAAGATTGATCCACCGCTGATGGGCAGCCTGCTCAAGATAGCATCGGGCGGTACCGCGCAATTTCTCATTGCTTCTGCCAGCTGGATATTCCTGATACGTATCTTATCCCACTTTGGCAGTGACGCATTAGCGGGTTATACTATTGCTATAAGAGTTATAGTTTTTGCCATTCTTCCTGCCTGGGGTATGGCCAATGCCGCTGCTACACTCGTGGGACAAAACCTGGGCGCTCATCAACCCGAACGCGCTGAGCGTTCCGTATGGAGGACTGCTTACTTCAACATGCTTTTCCTTGCAGGTGTCACTGTGCTGTTCTTCGTGTTGGCCGAACCGATCGTGCGCATTTTCAATAATGATGCAGAAGTAGTGCATTACGGTACCTTATGCCTGCGCATTGTGTGTCTCGGTTATATCTTTTATGCCTATGGCATGGTGATATCGCAGTCGTTCAATGGCGCAGGTGATACCAAAACGCCCACCATCCTGAATGTGTTCGGTTTCTGGATGTTCCAGATACCACTGGCGTACGTGCTGGCCATCGTGCTGGAGTTCGGGCCTATCGGCGTGTTCTCTGCGATATCCATAGCTGAGAGCGCTATCGCCGTCGCAGCTATCTTGCTTTTCCGCCGGGGTAAGTGGAAAACCGTCAAAGTGTAAAAAATGGCACAAAAAATGTATGTTTGAGCAGTATAATAATCACACAATGAAAAAACTGAACCTTCCGCTTATCGCAACCCTCGCGCTGTTTGCAAGTCTGACGTTCGCATCTTGCAAGAAAGACCATACATGCGCATGTAATGTAAGCTTTATGGGGCTATACGATACGACGATCAATTTCGAGATCGAGGAGCAAACCAATAAGCAAGCCAAACGCTTGTGCGATAACAACGAAACAACGATACCAACCTATTCAGCAGCATTGTTTAATAACATATTCGGCGGTGCGCAAGATTCAGGGTTTGGTATGCCGATAGTTATCACACCGGGTATGATCAGCACCGATTGCGACCTGAATTAGAAAATAAAAAAGCCTGCTAACCGCAGGCTTTTTTATTATAAGTTCTTGTTGATGCAAAGGAAATTTGTGGTGATGAACAGCTCGTATATCTCCTGGTAGCCGTCGAGTTTCTGGATGCCGTTCTTCATGATAAGATAAATGTCAAACCGCTCGCGCAGCAGGTAATGAAAATCCTGGAAAAAGGTACGCGAGTCGATGTTGCAGCCACCAAATTCAAACTGGATATACTTTACACTATGTAACATGTGGCTCGCGCTTTCCAGCACTTTGAGCTCATGACCTTCCACATCTAACTTTAGAAAATCGATAGCGCTGATATCATGCTCTGCGCAGAATTCGTCAAGCGTGGCAAAGCTGGCCATTTCGGCTTTGCTGAAGTCTTTGCCAAAGTGATCCATGCGTCTTTGGTACACACTGGTCATGCCCGATAGTTCCGCATCCTGGAACATTTCTATCTCGGCAGCTTTATCACTCAGCCCAAAATTATGCAGGTGCAGGTTGCTGTAATTATGCGATCGAAGGTTATCCTTTAGCTTGGCGAAGGTTGTTGGCGAAGGCTCAAAGCAATGCAGCTCCAGTCTGTCTTTACCGAAGATATCAATGACGCCGCGTGCATAGTTGCCCACGTTCGCACCAACGTCGAAGACCACGATCTTCTCCTGTGCCTCCAGTTTGTTTTTTATCATTTGCAGCACAGAAAATTCGCCGCTGTCGTACACATCGCCCTCGCCTGCCATGTTCATACCCACGATACTCATTTCATAAAGGCTCCGGAACGCGTAATACTTCTCCACCTTACCCGCGTGCGGAAGCAGGAACATTTTTATCAGTCTGAATATAAGTCCGATCATAGGGAGTGTTTATGCTAATATACCAACAATCCCACAAAAGCTAAGCCTGCCGTGGAAAGCAGGCTTAGTATGAGATCTGTTTACTTATTAAATTAATCGGCCTGGTGGAATGGATACCTATAGTTAGTGATTGGCACGTAAGTCTCTTTAATAGTACGTGCATTCAGCCAGCGGTACAGGTTCAGGATAGAGCCTGCCTTATCATTGGTGCCCGATGCACGCGCACCACCAAATGGCTGCTGTCCTACCACGGCGCCTGTCGGCTTATCGTTGATGTAGAAGTTACCTGCAGCATTCACCAGTTTCTTTGTCATCAGCTCCGCCGCGTAACGGTCTTGCGAGAAGATCGCACCGGTCAGTGCATAAGGTGAGGTATTGTCCAGCACATCAAGTGTTTCTTCCCATTTGTCTGCATCGTATACGTGGATGGTCAGCACAGGGCCAAATAACTCTTCACACATAGTTACATAATATGGATCAGTAGCCTCAATAATAGTTGGCTCAATGAACCAGCCTTTTGCCTTGTCATAATGGCCACCGCAGATGATCTGCGCTTTGCCATTGCTATTCTTTACACCATCGATGTAAGATACCAGGCTGTTGAATGATTTCTCGTCGATAACGGCATTCACGAAGTTGGTAAAATCATCAACCGGACCCATTTTCATCGTACGCACTTCAGCTATCAGCTTCTCTTTTATTTCAGTTGCAAGGTTCGATGGCAGATAAGCACGGCTGGCAGCAGAACATTTTTGTCCCTGGAATTCGAAAGCGCCGCGGGCAAGATTCGCTACTACGGAATCCACGTTAGCGCTTGGGTGTACCATCACGAAATCTTTACCACCTGTTTCACCCACTATGCGCGGGTAAGATTTGTATGTGGCTATGTTCTCACCTATCGTTTTCCACATGTTCTGGAACACGCCTGTAGAACCGGTAAAATGTACACCGGCAAAATCGCGGTGTTTGAAGCAGATCTCGCCGATGGTAGGTCCCGGAGGATATACCAGGTTGATAACGCCCGCAGGCAGGCCAGCTTCTATCAGTATTTCCATAAACACGCTGGCGCTGTATATCTGGGTGTTGGCAGGCTTCCATACCACCACGTTACCGCACATGGCCGGCGCCGTAGGCAAGTTGCCACCAATAGCCGTAAAGTTGAACGGTGTGACTGCCAGAACAAACCCTTCCAGCGGGCGGTATTCCATACGGTTATGGAAACCCTGCGGAGAAAGTGGTTGCTGCTTATAAATATCCGTAAGGAAATGAACGTTAAAACGCAGGAAGTCGATCAGCTCGCAGGCGGCGTCTATCTCAGCCTGGTAAGCATTTTTGCTTTGTCCCAGCATGGTAGCCGCATTCATTTTGTAGCGGTACTTGGTAGCCAGCAGCTCAGCAGCCTTCATAAAGATCGAGGCCCTGTGTTCCCATGCCATTTCAGACCAGGCCTGGCGCGCCGCCAGCGCTGCTGCGATAGCCTCTTCTACATGCTCAGCGCCACCTTCGTGAAAATGACCCAATAGATGGGCGGTCTCATGCGGCGGACGTATCTCTTTGCGCTTGTTGCTGCGTACTTCTTTGCCGTTTATATACATCGGTATATCGCGGGCTTCACCCTTCAATTCTGCAAGCGCTTCCTGAAGTGCTTTTCGTTCGGCGCTGCCCGGGCCGTAATTCAGTACAGGTTCATTTTTAGGCTCTGCGTAGTGAAAATATGCGTTATGCATTGCGGTATAATTCGAGATTTTTAAAGTAAGAATG
>JAJNBR010000138.1 GCA_021156265.1 Flavipsychrobacter sp. | reverse complement strand
CCGTTAAGATCGTAGATGTTGATGGAAGCGCTTTGTTCCATGTTCACCACATTGTATTCTATTACGGTTTCCTTACCGAATGGATTGGGCATATTCTGGCCGAGCGTGTTGCCATCGGCTGTTGGTGCGACAACTCCCTTTGCATCGAGTGTGGCTGATAGCTTTGCTACTTTTTCTTCAAGTTCAGTAAGGCGCTGTGTCAGCTTTTCAGCTTTTAGTTTTTCCTGTTCATATAGTTGGCGCATTCCTGCAGGATCACCTGTTCCATCTTTAGGATCGTCCGGGTCGCCACCGCCACCGGTAGCCCTGCCGCGGAAAACATTGCCTGCTGCGTCTATTACCAAAGGATCACCATTGCCCGGTTCCAGGTTCTCGAAACGGATGTCAGAGCCTGCGCTGCCATCGTCGGGTCTGTTGCCGGTACACAATACGTGCAGGTAAGAGGTAGGCGTCATGGTATTCCAGCCGAGTAAACCCGTTTGCGTCATCACACCACGAAGTGTATTGTTGGTGATGATCCTCACATTATGTGCACTGCGTGTACCAAAGAAATTGCGGTTGCTGGCTATGGTATTGCCACTTACTTTCCAGAAGCAGGCGTCATCGCATTCATCATCGCAGGTAAAGGCAGGGCAGTTATGGTCGTCGATGATGGAGTTGCTGGCAGATGCAGAAGAAACAGTGCCGACCAGGTTAAAGCCGTGCGGGTTGGCCTGGTTGGGGAGTGATGCATCGTGAAAGTCCCATACTTCTACTTCTATGGTATGTGTGCCGGCTGTAAGCGCATAATTCATGACAGGCAGTGTTTGCCAGGTATTAAATAAGGCGGTGTTCTGTGCCACGGGATCAGAAGGAATGATAGAAGGATTGCCGTCTACCTTGATATAGGTAAGGTAATTGTCGCGCGCTATTTGCAGTGCTACCCTGATATCGTCGTCCTGGCACATAGTGAAGGTTCTGCGCAATTTCATATAGTAAGCATCGGGCGGAGCTGTAGTTGCATAGAAAGCGCCCGTTGGATGATAGAAACTGATCCAGTTGCTGTTTGGGTTGGTGGCACCCCAGCCCCAGTTGGTGATCACGGCGGCATAAGGTGTAGCCGGGGGTGTTGGCGTCACGTTATTAACAATGTCGGTAGACAAAGACACAACTTCCCAATGCGCATCGGGAGTACCAACGGCTATGGGGCCGGTGGTGGTGTAACCTGTGTTGATGGGCAGTGAATTTGTCTGGCATTGACCAGAAGCTGCGATGCTGAAAGTAATCAGCGAAAGCGTTGCAAGGCAGGCTCGTTTTAGCTTCCCGTAGAATGTTTGTGTTCTCATAATTTACACTTTAAAAGAATGAATGAAGGTGATTTAATTATTACCATGGTATCAGTGGTAAAATTGCTGTGGCGGAAATTATCCGCGAGGGCGGTATTAATGAACGGCTGAGGTAGTTAAACGAACGGTTCAATAATCTTAACCAACGGTATCGCACAAAAACTGGTGAACTTTGATGTTGACTTTGTAGCCAGTGTGTAGTAGTTTTAGAGACACCAACCATGAAGCCATATGCACCTGCGCTTGTTGCTATGCTCATTCTTTTCTGTGATTCAGGTATTCACTGGCCTGGCACAACAGGCTGTGGCTCCTGCAGCGAAATTTTCGTTTGACCAGGGCGCTGCGAAGAATGAAATAACAGGCGCTGAAATAAAAGCAGTTGGCGTCACCCTGACGGACGACCGTTTCGGCAATCCTGCTTCAGCCTATTATTTTCATGGCACTCCCGGGAGTTATGTAAACCTGGGTACCGACTCCCGGCTCAAGCCGCGCAATGGAACGATCTCCTTATGGTTCAAGATGGACAACCTTATGTATGCTGGCAGGGGTTATGATGGTAATCCCATCATCATTACTAAAACCCATGGCGGTGGCGACTTTCATGAAGCGTATAGTCTCACCTGCGATTTTACCAGCAGACGACTCAGTACAGTTTCAGCCCGTGTTGTTCCCGGCGACTCGATACAGGCAGGCGTACGCACTAAAAAACCGATACAGCTAACGAGATGGTATCACGCAGTTGTTTGTTATAACGATTCTATCATTTCGATGTACCTGGATGGCGAATTGCAGAACACCGTATCTAAGAATTTCCGGACCACATTCCTGGCAGGCGATTCAGTGATATTGGGTCATTCGGCTAATATCAAGAACGCACGTTTTTTTAATGGCGCTATCGACGACATTGAAATTTATGACCGGGTGCTTACGCAACAAGAGATAACCGCTTTGTACGAGGCTTCTGATCCTAATAGAAGCCATGGAATTATAAGAGCTCTTGTAGCGATAGTTGCCTGCGCGGTGATTATTGTAATGCTGATGCTTTTATTGCTGAAGCGTGAAAAGATCAAAAACCGTAAACAGCGGCAAGTGTATGAGATGGAAATGCAGGTCATGAAGGCGCAAATGAACCCTCATTTCATTTTTAACGCAATGAATTCGGTGCAGCAATTCATTTTGGCAAACGATAACGACAATGCCTACAAGTACCTGATCAAATTTTCCCGCCTGCTCCGGATGATACTGGAGAGTAACCATGAAGAGCATATAAGCCTGGAGCATGAAATTGAGATACTGACAAGGTATATAGAGATAGAGGCGTTGCGCTTTGACAAATCATTCTCGTATGAAATAGTAACAGATGCCGATCTGAGTATTTCCGGCATTCGCATTCCGCAAATGCTGATACAGCCGATTGTCGAAAATGCTATCTGGCATGGGCTTTTGCCTAAGCACGAGGACCGAAGCCTGAGCATCCGTTTCGAACGACTCGATAACAAGCTTCTTTCGTGTGTGATAGAAGATAACGGCGTAGGACGTAGTGATCGAACAGCCGAACAGGTTATTTCAAAAAGGCGGTCACTGGCCATCAATTTTATTCACCACCGGCTGGAGTTGATGAAGAAAGAATGGCGGAGAAATTATGGCATCGAGATCATCGATAAAACGGATGGCCGTGCTGCGAGTGCCGGAACAAAGGTCGTCATTAAATTACCTATTTTAAACTAAGGGATATGCTGAAAGCAATTATCATTGATGATGAAAATGCCGCGGTGAAAACTCTTACCGTGCTGCTGGAGAAAAATGTACCTGAGATACAGCTGGTAGCAACAACAACTGATTGCCACGAGGGCATTGCGAAAATAGAACAGTATAAGCCGGATATTGTTTTCCTGGATGTGAGTATGCCGGATATGAATGGCTTTTCCCTGCTGCAGCAAGTTGTCTACAAAGATTTTCATCTCATTTTCACGACTGCGCATGAACAGTACGCGATACAGGCTATTAAACACCACGCCACCGACTATTTGCTGAAACCTATAGATGTGGATGAATTGAAACATGCTGTGCAAACAGTAATGCAAGAGCGGCAGCCACAAGTACAGTCAATGCCGGTACGCAGGCTGGAGCTGGATAGCCGCATAGGCTTGCCTATACGCGAGGGGCTGGTGTATCATACCGTGTCGGACATTATCTGGGTTGAGTCTCACGGTAATTATTGCACTTTTCATACAGGTGATGGCAAGAAATACATGGTGTCCAAAAACATCGGCGAGTACGAAGAGATCCTTCCCGAACGCGAATTCTTCAGGGCTCATAAATCACATCTTATCAATATGAGAAAGGTGAAAAAGTATATTCGAACAGACGGCTATTTCGTAGAAATGGCTGATGGAGCTACTGTTGAGATATCTCGACGGAAAAAGGATGAGTTTCTGCAACTGATGAATGGAACAGGGCAGTGAGCTCAGGTGGTGTCTGCCCGTCTCTTAACTATTTCGTCAGGCTTTCTTTTTCTTCTTCGACGATTTTGCCCGGCTGTTGAAATCGAGGCAAAGGTCTATCCAGTAGTCGAAGTCTTTTTTAGAGCGCATGCCGGTCTCGTCTACAAGCACATAGCCTTTCATGGTGCGGCCGGTAAAGTCCATTTCGCGGCAGCCTTGCTTTTCCAGCGTTTGCTCATATATGACGGGGTCGATGCGGCACATCATTTCGTCTTTAATGATGCCAATGCACATTTTATCGTTGTACATGAAGCACAGGCCGCCCATCATGGCCTTCTCTTCCACATTAGGCAACTCGGCCAGGCTGGTGCGTATGCGTTCTGCAAGTCGTTCATCGTAAGCCATATACGATCTTTTGTATGCTAAGTTGCGAAAAAAAACGCAGTTTGGTGACGGGAATAACCTTATTATAGTGATGCAGATCACCGATGAACAAGGCGACTGTAGTAACTTTGTACCGTATGACCATCCACATCGATAATCAACTTTCACTGGATATTATCCAATACCTTGGCGAGGTGGTAGCGGAAGTGTCGGCAGACGGAATGATACATGACGTGCGCATGAGAGATGCGAGCAAATACCCCGGAGAAGAAGAGCGCTACCGCGGCAGTAAGCTATCTGATATTCACCCTGCGGAAGTGGCTGATAAATTTACCGGGCTGATAAGAAAAGCGCTGGAGACTCGTGAGAGCCAGTACCTGGAGTTCCAGACCTCGTATAAAAAACAGCCGGTAATTTATAGCGTGCGCATATTGCCTTACCATCCCGATGCCAGGTTGGTATACTTCATCATTGATGATATTACCAGCAAAGACCGCCTGGAACTGATGGAGAACAAATGGAAAATGGCGCTGGATGCTGCAGGTGATGGCATTTGGGACTATAACTTACAGAAGAATACTATTTTCTTTTCCGATAAATGGCATGAAATATTTGGCTATACAAAAGACGAAATATCTGGCAACAGCGAGAAATGGACGTCCAAGCTGAATCCCGAAGATGTAAAGACCGCAGCTGCGCAGTTCGATGCCCTCATTAAAGGGGAAACCAACACTTATACTGCCGAATTCAGGCTAAGATGTAAAAACGGCAATTATAAATGGGTGCTGAGCCGGGGGGTGGTAATAGCCCGCACATCGGAAGGGAAACCTGTGCGCATCATTGGTACCCATAAGGACATCACCGAAAGAAAGGATGCTGAACAGGCGCACAAGGACTTTGAAAAGCAACTACAGGCGCAAAAGGAATTTTACGAGCAGATACTGAACTGGTTGCCGGGCGATATCGCTGTAATTGATAAAGACTACAAATTCCTTTACCTGAACGAGCGCTCTATAAAAGATCCGGAGTTGAGGAAATGGTTGATCGGCAAAACGGACTTTGATTATTGTCGCGAAAGGAACAAGCCGGAGTCTATAGCAGAAGACCGAAAACGGAGATACGACCAGGTGAAGCGCACCGGCATGCAGCAGCAGTGGGAAGAAATGTTTACCAGGCCTACGGGCGAAGTTGAATATCAACTCAGACGCTTGCGGCCGGTGATGGACGATAAGGGTGAGCTGCAGCTGATGGTCGGATACGGCGTGGACATAACTGGGAAAGTGCAAACAGAAGAAGCGTTACGTACCAGCAATGAAACCTTCAGCAGCGCGTTTGATGCATCGGGCATTGGTATGGCCTTAGTGAGCCCGTTTGGCAAATGGCTGAACGTAAACCAGTCTGTATGCGAGATAACCGGCTACACAAAAGCAGAACTGCTGGAAAAAACTTTCCAGGAGATTACCCACCCGGATGATATAGAGCTGGATATGGATTTTCTCAGGCAAATGCTCAATCGCGACATAGAGACTTATAGCCTTGAAAAACGATATATCTCAAAAAACAAGAAGATAGTTTGGGTACTGCTTACTGTGTCGATGGTGTGGAATGCCGATAGCACGCCCAAATTTTTCATTGCCCAGATAGTCGATATCACGAAGCGAAAGGAGCTGACTGACGAGATAAACAGGAAGAACAAAGAGCTGGAGGCTGCAAAGGTCAGCCTTGTAAATAAGATAGAGCAGCTGGAAGAACTGAACTATATTATTGCCCATAACCTGCGAGGTCCTGCGCGCAATATCAACATGCTGGCTTCGGCGCTTAGTGCCAAGCATGGCGGGCCGCACGATGAGGATTCGCTTGTCATTGCCGAAGCGTTTACCGATCTGGAAGCCACCAGTTTGATGCTGGAAGGGGCAAAAGCGCTGACCGATAACCTCGATACACTCATGGAAGTCGCGAAGATCAGCCTGAACAAAAAAATTCAGTATGATAGTTGCAACATAGAGCAGATGGTGCAGAATATCACCAGCCAGCTGAGTGGTGTGATGTTTGAAAAACATGCCCGTGTGGTGCCAAGACTGGCCATAAAAGAGATCAGTTATCCCGCGGTGTATCTCGAAAGCATATTGTACAACTTTATCAGCAACGCCATTAAATATTCCCGCGCAGATGTTCCGCCTGAAATAATAGTGAGTACGTCGAAAGTGCAGGGGAAGATAATCCTGTCTGTAAAAGATAATGGCTTGGGTATTGACCTGGATCGGTATGGAGACAAGCTCTTTAAGCTAAACCAGGTGTTCCACCATGGGTTTGATAGCAAGGGCGTAGGGTTATTCCTAACTAAATCACAAATAGAAGCATTGGGGGGAAGTGTAGAAGTGAAGAGTCGGGTTAACGAAGGCACAGAGTTCATTGTGACACTATGAGGTTGCATACTAGTTTTGTATGTATTATATTTGATGTTCAAATCAAACACACATGAAAAGAGAGAGCATCAAATTGCTGGCTATCGCCAGTCTTGCACTGCTGTGTTCAGCCAGCTGCAAAAAGCAATCCACTTCTTCTTTGGACAACAACAGAACGTCACTGACCGGTAGCGTAACCGCTGCGCTGGATACGTCTGAATGTACATCGCCTTACCTGATCGTTTTAGAAAGCGTTACGCTGGTGAACGGTAACTATGAATGGGTCTGGAGTATCCAGAATCCCAATCCGGGTACAGGTAATGATTCAACCGTGCAGGATCTCAGTCACTGGGATATTGAACTGAGCAACTGCCTTGAATTTGAAGAGGTGGTGAGCGCAGCCACCAGTACCGATGGGGTCAACTGGACGTCGTTTCAGCCTACGTATCAACCTGACAAAACGATCAAATCCGTCAGCTCAGGTGACGTGATCAAGTTTGACGTTGGTACCAGTGGCAGTGCCATCACATACTACAAACTGGTCATTATACCGGATCTGCATGTAGATATGCAGGGTACGTCCTATTACAAAAGCGGTCAGAAAACCGGTGTGGGGATGCAATGTTTCCCGGGGCCGGGCTGCGGCGAAATGCCTGATGACGGAATCATAGAAGCTGCCCAATAAAATATTGCTTCGCTCAGTAATGCCCTCGTTCGAGGGCATTTTTTTTGCTTAACGGTGTCGTTCCAGAATACGCCTGATGAAATCGCCGGGGTTTGTAGGCTGACCTATTGACTTCCATTGGTTCGTATCAGCACATTTTTAAGTCGTTGCCAACGCTCGGATCTCCATTATAAGTGTTCA
>JAJNBR010000137.1 GCA_021156265.1 Flavipsychrobacter sp. | reverse complement strand
CCGTTGCAATGTGTGGTATCCTTATGGTCGGCAAACAGGTGAATGAACTCCTTGGGCGCGCCGCCGAAGACAAGCAATGCTGCCAGCCATAAAGAGAGAACGGTATGTAGAATTCGCTTCAACAAATTATCTTGCGATCCGAATTGCAAAGATAGGCTGAAAAGATCAGGGAAATCATTTTTAAACACGTATCATGTTGCCGAGGATCATTATACTGCTAGTATCCATACAATTATTTGCTAATACTGCAAGCGCACAGCGAATTAGTGATGTAAATGCTGTAGGTTGGTATTCATCACTAAACACCATACATCTTTCAAAAAAAACATCTCTCTGGCTGGAATATCAATGGCGCCGCGAAAATTTCATCACTGACTGGCAACAGTCCTTAGCCCGCACAGGTGTGCAATATCATTTTAAAAATGGCCTAAGCGCATTGCTAGGCTATGGCTACATCATTACTTATCCCTATGGCGATTATCCCGCGGGACGGTATACTATACCGGAGCACCGCATTTTTGAGCAGTTTGTCTGGAATGATGCAATTGGTCGCGTAGGGCTCAACCACCGCATGCGCCTCGAACAGCGTTTCCTAGGCAAGATAGACCAGGCAGCTCCAGAATATGAAGTATCAGATTGGACATATGTCAACCGTTTCAGGTACCAGCTACGTGCTACAGTGCCACTCAATAATAAAACTCTTGGCGATAACACCTGGTATGCCGTCGGCTTTGATGAGATCTTTATCGGATTTGGCAAAAATGTGAACCAGAATATCTTCGACCAGAACCGTATCGGCTTGCTGGCAGGTTATCAATTCAATAAAAAATTCAGGCTGGAAGGAGGTTACTTCAACCAAACCGTGCAACAAGGTGGCCTCGTATCAGGTCACGAGGTGTTTCAATACAACCACGGACTACTTCTCAGCCTCTACTTCAGTTTTTTTCCGTTTGAAGCTTAACTCTACTCCCAATAGACCCATCACTTCGGCAAAATAGAAGCTGTGACTTATGCGACCGCCTTCCAGCGCCAAAGCATCCAGGTAGTTGGCAAAACCGCCCTTTACACCGCCTTCAAAAAACAGCCATTTAACAAAATAGAGCCTGAAGCCGCCCTCGACCCCGGCTACGTATCCTGCCACATGGTAGCGATTGTCGAGCCGTTTGCCCATCAGGATAACTTCAGACCTCGGAATGACAATGCCGGCCCCTGCTTTCCACACAGCATTCAACTTCAAACTTCTGTAAGCCGCAACCGGCGCCTGCCCCACGTAATTAAGCATGAGAAAATTCGCACCGTCGGTATGTTCCACATGTATAAAATCGCGAGTGACAATGGTGTCAACATCGACAGGGGCGCCGTTGTTACTGGTCATCCGTAGCTTCTGACCGTCTACCATCACATATTTCGCATGGTCAAAATTGAGCTCAATTGCATGCGTTCTTTTTTCATTCACGTAGAACCCCAAACGGGCGCTATTTTGCGGGATCGTCACTTCCATCGGCGCATCAAAAAATGCCTGGAAATCGGGCTCGTCTTTCGCTTCCACATTGTGAAGGGTAAAATCGTATTTATCTCCATTACTGAAACGCATATCGCTTTTCGAATAATGGTCCCGGTTATAACCCCATTGAAGATAAAAGCCGTTGTGAAGAATATTGCGGAAGATCTGCGCGTGCAGATACATGGGAACATGCAGCAATAGGATTGCCGCCAGTGCAAGTCGTTTCATGGTGATATGGTGTTTGGTCTATGTCGGCGAATGTAGTTTATCTCATTTCTTACAGTTTTTCAATGATACCGGCAATTCCCTGCCCACCACCAACGCACGCCGTCACCATGCCGTATTTTTTATTGAGTCTTTTCATGTCGTGAAGCAACTGGATAGTTAGCTTAGCGCCACTGCAACCGAGCGGATGGCCTAACGCGATTGCACCGCCATTAATGTTGACGGTATCTGGATCGAGTCCGAGTTCGCGAATGACCGCTATCGATTGAGACGCGAACGCCTCGTTCAGCTCTACAAGATCGACCTGGTCGAGGTTCAAACCGGCTTGCCTTAATACTTTAGGCACTGCAGCTACAGGACCGATACCCATAATACGCGGATCAACGCCGGCTACCGCACAATTCACCAACCTGCCCCAAGGTTGGAGACCGAGTTGTTTCATCAGTTTTTCACTCATCACGATTACGAATGCAGCACCGTCTGATGTCTGCGAAGAATTACCTGCCGTCACCGAACCGCCCTGGGCAAACACAGCGGGGAGCTTGGCCAACACTTCCAGCGACGTGTCAGCACGCGGTCCTTCGTCTGTTTCTACTACAAACTCACGTTCTACTCTTTTGTTCTTTTCGTTGAGCGTAACTTCTTTCACTTTTATAGGCAGAATACCTTCTTTAAAATATCCGCTTTCTATTGCCTTGATAGCTCTTTGATGTGAACGATAAGCAAACTCATCCTGGTCTTGCCTCGATACTTTATAGTCACTAGCTACCTGTTCTGCGGTCAGACCCATGCTCAGGTAGTAGTCTGGTGCATCTTTCGATATTTCATAGTTTGGCATGGTACGCCAGCCTGCTGTGGGTACAAGGCTCATACTTTCTGTACCGCCTGCGATGATGCATTCAGCATAGCCGGACTGTATTTTAGCAGTAGCCATAGCTATCGTTTCCAACCCTGAAGCGCAATAACGGTTCACTGTAACACCGGGAGCCCATTCGCCGACTGCGCGGTTGGCTATGATGCGGCCAACCTGTAAACCTTGTTCAGCCTCGGGAACCGCATTACCCACTATCACATCGTCCACAAGTTTTGGGTCTAGCTGAGGAACGCTTGCCAGCAATCCTTTTATTACGTCTATGGCCAGGTCGTCGGGCCTGTAAAAACGAAAACCTCCGCGCTTTGCCTTACCTACCGCCGTTCTGTATCCTGCTATGATGTACGCTGTCTGCATGTGTAATTCTTTACTTACTAAAGTTAACAATCCTATTCGTGAAGAAAAGGTAAAAGTTCATACCAACTTTTTATACTGGCATTGTTTTTCTTGCTATAGAAGAGGTCATGAATTGTGTATTTTTGACTGGTATAAAAGGAGTTAGGTTATGGAAAAGAAGACCATGGTATTAGGAGCGTCAGAAAATCCGAGCCGTTACAGCAATATCTGTATCAACAGGCTGTTGGCCTATGGCCACCCTGTTGTGGCAATAGGCAAAAGGAAAGGTAAAGTAAAAGGCGTAGAGATAGAGACCGAACAAAAACCGGTGGAGGATGTGGATACGATTACACTGTACCTCAATCCTACCAACCAAAAGCCTTACTACGACTATATTCTGTCGCTCAAACCAAAGCGAGTGATTTTCAACCCCGGCACTGAGAATGATGAGCTGGAAAAGAAACTGGTGCAAAAAGGCGTGATCACCCAGGAGGCGTGTACGCTGGTAATGCTTAGTGCAGGACAATACTAGAATACAGCAACTGGAGACTATATGTGATGCCGCGACAAGGTCGCGGCATTTTTATCTTCGGTTACTCCCCGCTATAGCTATGCCCCATCCACAGCGCACCACCTACGCTATCACGTGATGCACCCGTAACACTTGAGAGCACATTGGTTTCTTCCCTCCATCTCAGCGTGCCGATCAAGGCCATCACCAGTGCCTCTTTAAATTTCACCACCTGCTCATAAGGCACTACCGGGTGTACTTTGTAGGGCTTCAGCTCTTCGCGAAGTTGTTCTACCAGGAAGTTATTCAAGGCTCCACCGCCAGTTACCAGCATGCTGGCCTCCTCTTTACCGTGCGGGTAATTCTTCACTGCGTCTGCTATCTGGTGGGCTATGTGTTCAACCGCGGTACGAAGCAGGTCGTTTGTGCTGTGTTCTGTCTCCAGTAATGATGGGAACACCAGTTCCTTCGCCATCTCGTTGCTCAGCGATTTCGGGGCCGGTTTCTTGTAATAATCCTGTGCGTTCAGTTGAAACAGCACATCTGCAAGCACCTTTCCTTCCTTCGCCATCAGCCCTTCAAAGTCCATATCCTTTCCTTCGCGTGCGGCCAGTTCATTCAGCACCTGGTTGGCTGCGCATACATCAAATGCCATCAGGTTATCGCCATTGCGAACAGTAACATTGGCAATACCACCAATGTTCAGCCAGTAGTCGAAACTGCCGAACAGCAGTCTGTCTCCTATCGGCACTATCGGTGCGCCTTGCCCGCCCAGCGCCACGTCCAGCGAACGCAGGTCGCTGATAACGGGCAGGCCTGTAACGGCCGCAATAGCGGCCCCATCGCCTATTTGGCAGGTGGTGGCGTTCTTAGGTTCGTGGAATGCAGTATGCCCGTGCGAAGCGATGAAATGTACTTTATGATCTATACCATGTTTCTGTATGAACTTATTTACCTGTTCACCTGTATACCGGCCATAGCGTGTGTGCAGCTTCAGGAAATCGCTTACGTCCAGCTGCGAGGCACGCTCCAGCTCATTTGTCCATTCTTTATTGTAAGGAATCGTTTCCGCCTCCTGTATATCAAACTTCCATTGCCCGCGGGTCTCTTCCAAAAATGTATAACATATATCCAATCCATCCAGCGAGCTGCCAGACATCAGGCCGATAACTTTGTAAACCATGGCGCAAATGTAATTAATTGTTCAACTCACCCGGGTGGACCATTGTATAACTGTATGCTGGTGTATCAGCTTCATTTTCCGATCGCTAACTTTGCTGCATGTATAAAATGCCCGACTTCACAGAGCACGATACACAGGTGGTTCTGGATTTTATGAAAGCTAACCCGTTCGTGACGCTGATAGGTAACAATGGAAATACAAGTGTAGCCACGCAGATACCCGTGCTGTTCAAAGAAGAGGACGACAAGCTGATCCTTCGCGGGCATATCATGCGCAAGACGGACCATCACCTGGCTTTTGAGAAGAACCCGGAAGCCTTGGTACTTTTCACAGGTCCACATTGTTACGTTAGCTCCAGCTGGTATGCTGAGCGCAACATCGGTAGCACCTGGAATTATATGACGGTGCATGCACGTGGAACGATCAAGTTCCTCGATGATGCAGGCACTACGCAGATCATTACCGACCTGACCACTAAATATGAAAGCAACCAGCAACAGCCGGAATTGGTGGAACATATGCCGCCCGATTATGTCAATTCGTTGGTAAAAGCCATTGCCGGTTTTGAAATGGAAGTTGTTTCTATATATCCCCTGTTCAAGCTCAGCCAGAACCGCAGCGACGTCAGCTACAGGTCTATCGTCACCCATTTACTTTCCACCGGCCGCCACGACGAACACGAGATAGCCGCTGAAATGGCAGGGCGACGGGCTGAATTATTTGAATTATAGCATCCGGACGACAAATACCGTTTTTTTCACCTATTATTTTTTTTTAGGATTTCCCAAACCATTACGGGCGGTACTACTGTCTATTATTATAGATCGTCATGAAGACGTCATGCGACAAGCCCTTCCGCAATACCAACTACTCCCCATTTACCTAATTTCATTTCGCGCCCCGGCCCCTATAAACCCCCTATAACCCCTCTTTCTTTAATTTTCCCGGATAAATCAGGGATTTTAGGCGGAAATAATTCTGATTTTTTTGTTGGTTATAATATTTGTGTTACCTTTGCACTCCATAAATTTTCTATAACGGTATCAAATGCCTACAATACAGCAATTAGTTCGTAAAGGTCGTCAGCAGATCCGCGCCAAGTCAAAGTCTCGTGCTTTGGATGCTTGTCCTCAACGCCGCGGTGTATGTACCCGTGTGTACACTACTACTCCTAAGAAACCAAACTCAGCACTGCGTAAAGTTGCGAAAGTGCGCCTTACCAATAAAATAGAGGTGATCGCTTACATTCCTGGTGAAGGCCACAACCTGCAGGAGCACTCTATCGTGCTTATCCGCGGTGGTCGTGTTAAAGATCTTCCGGGTGTACGTTACCACATCGTACGTGGTGCGCTGGATACTGCCGGTGTAAAAGACCGTAAGCAGAGCCGCTCTAAGTACGGTACCAAGAAAGAAAAAGCTAAAAAATAATTTTTCATAGTAATATATTAAAGCCAATCATTAGATGAGAAAGGCACAAGCTAAAAAGCTTCCGTTAGCACCAGATCCCAAATTCAACGATAAACAAGTTACCCGTTTCGTTAACTGCCTTATGTGGGGTGGTAACAAAACCGTGGTACTGAGCGCTTTTTACGATGCGCTGGATAAAGTAACTCAAATTGCGGGTGAAGAAGGCTACGAAGTATGGAAACGCGCCCTGGTTAACGTAACTCCTGCTGTAGAGGTACGTAGCCGTCGTATTGGTGGTGCTACTTTCCAGATCCCTACCGAAGTTCGTCCTGATCGTAAAATATCACTGAGCATGAAATGGTTGATCCGTTTCAGCCGCGAGCGTAACGGCCGTACCATTGCCGACAAGCTGGCTAACGAGATCGTAGCAGCAGCGAAAGGTGAAGGTGGTGCTTTCAAAAAGAAAGAAGATACACACCGTATGGCTGAAGCCAACAAAGCTTTCGCTCACTTCAAGGTTTAATCACAATCTACCTTTATATAGAAAAGCCCTGCAATAGCGGGGCTTTTTATTTTATATACAATAGCGACAGGGCCTTGGTCACAATGCTGCGTACCGCTGCAGCCCGAGCCCGGCGTCCGGGTTATGCACGCCTATTCCACAGGTCCGGCAAATTTGACATAAACACTCCCCTCTTTTACTTACTTTTATTCCTGTTACCGGCATTTTCAGCCACCTTGCACACCATTGTACAATTGTGGAAAAAATATTTGCACATTTGTGCAGGATATTTGAAAACAGCTATTATATTTGTGAAAAATAATCTCTTAAATATCTCTTTATGGCAGCAGTAGACGAAAAACAGAAAGTATTGAAACTCGCTCTGGATAAGATCGAGAAGGATTTTGGCAAAGGCTCGGTGATGATGTTGGGCGATAAGCAACAGGATAAGATTGATGTCATTAGTACAGGTTCCCTGGGGTTGGACGTAGCTCTTGGTGTAGGTGGTCTTCCCCGCGGCCGTGTCATTGAGATATACGGCCCTGAATCTTCGGGTAAAACAACCATCGCCATCCATACGATAGCAGAAGCCCAGAAGAAAGGTGGCATTTGCGCCATAATAGATGCTGAACACGCTTTTGACGCCAACTATGCACGCAAGCTGGGTGTAGATATAGATAACCTCATCATTTCCCAACCCGACTATGGTGAGCAGGCGCTGGAGATAGCCGACCGACTGATATCGTCGGGCGCTATCGATGTCGTTGTTATTGACTCTGTAGCAGCCCTGGTACCCAAAGGCGAACTGGAAGGCGAAATGGGCGAAAGCAAAATGGGCTTACAGGCCCGCCTGATGAGCCAGGCCCTGCGTAAGCTGACCGCTACCATCAACCGTACCGGCTG
>JAJNBR010000136.1 GCA_021156265.1 Flavipsychrobacter sp. | reverse complement strand
TGGGCAACTATACAGTAACGGTTACTAAAGACGGCTGTAACTCTCTGCCTGTAACTACGCAGGTAACCGTTAACCCGATAGCGCCGGTCATCGCCACCAACAGCAGCCCGGTTTGCGAAGGTTCCGGCTTTAATTTAAGTACAACCTCATCTTCAGCTGGCGCTACTTATTCCTGGACAGGTCCCAACAGCTATACAGCAGTTGTCCAGAATCCTGCTATCTCCAGTTCGACGCTGGGTATGAGCGGCGATTATATTGTCACAGCTACCTTGAACGGATGTTCAACCAAAGACACCACGACCGTTCTTATAAAACCTGTACCTGTGGCTACTGCAGCCAGCAACGCGCCGATGTGTGATGGCGCCACGCTGAATCTGACCGGAACATCGACGGTAAGCGGTTCATCTTTCGCCTGGTCCGGACCTTCAGGTTATTCATCAAATGCGCAGTCGCCTTCCATACCTTCTGCCACATCCGTCAACACGGGCAGCTATATGGTAACCGCTACAAAAGATGGCTGTACTTCGCAGCCGGCCACTACTACGGTCATTGTTCATCCCATTCCGGCAACGCCTGTTGCTAACGCAAACAGTATCATGTGCGATGGCTCTCCGCTCAACCTCTCAACAGCGTCTGTTCTCAATGCCAGCTATTCCTGGACAGGTCCCGGCGGGTTTACATCTGCCCTGCAAAACCCAACCATTAATCCCGCCACCTTCATCCATGCCGGCTATTATTCTTTGCGTATAACCGTGAACGGCTGCGTTTCAGAGAAAGACTCCGTGAATGTGAAGGTTAACATTATACCTAAGATAGGTGGCTATGCCAGCCCCAACGATACGATATGCGACGGCACACTCACCACCTATGTAGCCGTGCACAGCAATGGCGGTGTCAATCCCGCATTCCAGTGGTATAAGAATTACAACCCTATACCTGGCGCCACGGCACTCGTGTATAGCACTTCCACACTGAAAACAGGTGATGTGTTTTACTGCACGATGTACAGCGTGGGTGTATGTACCGATCCGGTTGTTGTGAGCACGGATACCATTTTTATGGTTGTTTTGCCTATCATTACCCAGCCATCGGCAACCATTTCTTCAGTGCCTGCCATACCGCAGCCGAACCGACTGGTAAACTTTACGGCGCATGTAACGAACGGCGGTCCTGATCCTAAATACCAATGGCAGCTGAATGGCGTCAACCAGATAGGCGCTACTTATGCTACATGGAGCGCATACAACTTACAGCCTTTCGATAAGGTGAATGTGATCATTACGTCAAACGATCCTTGCGCTATCAGCAAGACTGCATCAAGCGATACCATTACCATTGGCTTTCCAACTTCTATTTACAACATAGAAGAAACCACTAGCTTTAATGTTTATCCGAACCCTAATGACGGGAACTTTAAAATAACCGCCGCTAATATCGCAGCCGGTGCAGTAAAACTGGAGCTGCTAAATACAGTTGGCCTGGTTGTTTATAAGGAAGAAATCAATACAGTTAACAAGCAAATAGACCACGACATAAAACTTAGTGGCATTGCAAGTGGAATTTACTTATTGAAACTTTATGATAACGGCGCTGTAAATACTGTTAAGCTAACTATCCGGTAATTGTCAGGTCACTCTGTACTAATTTTATAAGCCGGCGATGAGCCGGCTTATAAAATACCATTCAACACGTTTCAGTATATTTAAGATCGTTATCCTAACCTATACTATGCGATTACCCGGTGTGCTACTATTGCTATTGTTGGCGATCAATGTGAGAGGACAAAACCCGAATCTTGTCTCGAACGGAAGTTTTGAGCAATACATTAACTGTCCAACCTCCATAAGCCAGGTAACAAACTATTGCGCAGGATGGAGAACGTTCACTAAGGGAAATCCAGACTATTATCACGGTTGTCATACGACGCGTTCCGTAGGCATCCCAAGAAACTCTGCGGGCTTCCAGGTCCCGGCGCAGGGCAACGCCTACGTGGGATTGCTAAGCTTTGAAAAACTTTGGCCCACCATGTATAAAGAATACATAGCCGCGTCTATCCCACCCTTAACCATAGGAGCTACATACGAAGTTTCCATGTCAGTTTCGCTCGCGAATCATTCCGCATTTGGCACTGATGACCTGGGTGTATGGTTTTACGACAATGGCCCGGTTACGATGAATACTTACACCCTGATAACATCATCCCCCCAAGTTTCCTATTCAAGTTACGGCCCTATCATCGACACCCAAAACTGGGTTCGCCTTAGTAAAATATTTGTAGCAGATTCGACCTACGATAATATTGTTATAGGCGGCTTTAAAGATTGGTCAACAATTGACACACAAAGAGTGAACCCCGGCGGCCACTGTTATTATCTTATAGACTCAGTCGTGATTAACCAAATTGATACTTTGTCCTTTTCCTACCATGATACCCTATTACTAATCGGGGATAGTATTATTGCTCCATTTGCCGCAAACGCTGCTATTTTTTCGCCGTCCAATGTCTTTACCCTTCAGTTATCAAATGCAACCGGCAGCTTCGCCAGTCCAACAACTGTAGCCACACTGGCAACCAATGCGTCAGGTATATTGAGAGGTGTGGTCCCGGGTTCTGTCCGCTCTGGCTCCGGTTATAAAATAAGAATCGTTTCTTCCCATCCTGTGAAAACGATCATCGAACCAAGGAGCATATCTATAGGTGTAAAATCGTAGATATTCCTGTGGTGTCAGTTGTTTCCAACTGACACTGGCTGTTCCAACTCCGGCGCTTGCCAGAATTTATCCGGGTTATTGGTTTTGTATCGTACAAAAGTCGTGTTGTTCTTTTCGTTAACGGCTTTCGTCATACCCGGCGATTGGTTGAAATAATCCAGCGGCAGCAGTTCTACGTAGGTTAATCGCTGGCCGCGTTTCTCCAGGTTGTGGCGACTGTCCACCGGGCATTCCAGCCTGTACAGATTCTTAGTCATGTAGTGATCCAGGTAGTGGGCCTTGGTTGCCGTGCTTTTATGATTCCAGTTGGCATCGGGATTCACGATCAGCGTTTCACCGTTTATGAGCCGCTGCCGCACCTCCGGTATTCCCAGCAGCTCCCCTTTCTCGTTCATTACATAGGCGTCATTGGTCGGGTCCATCCATATCCATTTTTTCAGCTGCCGCGAGTACACGGCATTGATCACGTGGCAATCCTGGTCGATACCCAGGCTGTCTTTAGGCAGGCAGGTCACGAGCCGCGAGGGGAATCCCATGGCCAGGTAAAACTCGTTCAGCACGGTGGCCAGTCCACGGCAATTAAGTCCGCGGTTGTCTTTTTTGCACACGGCCAACATATTCATAGCATCATACACTGCAGGGTTACCATGCGCCCCATCGTGCCGAATATAGTCGTGCACCCAGTGCATCAGGTTAATGATCTTTGATACCTCGTTCGCCTTACCAGCTATAGAGTCAAGTTTAAAAGCTTTTCGCAAAGCCACCAGGTTGCTGTCGTCTTTCGACTGGTAAGTAAACTTTGGGAACTCCCGGTTATCTTCCCGGTTGAATGCCGCCGCACGGTTAAGTATATAGGAGTAGTCGCCGATCGGGCGTACACGCGCCATCAGGTCGGCATAGCGTTTTTCATTCCTGATATTATCCAGGTCACTGTCGGCCTGCATATGTTTGTAGTCGGTATATCCTGTCGCAATGGATCTTTCCAGGTTGTCGAGTGCCGCTTCTTTATTGTTGAGCAGTGCATAGGTACAGCACAGGTTGTAAAAGGCACCATGATACGTCCCTTGCAACGCTTTTTTATCTTCAGCATTCAGCTTATTGTATCTTTTTTCGAAAGCCCGCAGCTGTTTTTCAAAAGCCTTGGTATCGCGGTTCTGGTAGGCAACCACAAAAAGACTGTCCTGCACGCGCGCATAGTTTTCGAAAGCGGCATCCTGGCCAAAAGACTCGGCAACAACCAACAACACCAGCACAACAGCAAATACCGCCTTTTTCATAATGCCATGTTTTTAATGAACATCACCAATTTATAAAAAATTCTATAAATGTCCTATCCCCACCGGAAGCAACTGGTCTAACAACCCATAGACCACAAACCAAGTTCAGCACCCGAAAAATAAAACGCCAGTATTTTAATATTTTGTTGTATATTTGTAATGTAAAAGTTCTTTGAAAGAGCAGCGTCCTAACGATAAATTGTGTGCGTTTAAATTCTCTTCAAAATGTACACAATTGTACACAATGCCTTGTTCGGAAAAACTAAAACGGCAACAAAACAGGCTATTATCTCACCTAACAGACTGTAAGACAATCGGTTAATTTTATAGCAAACGAATTGCTCCCCAAAACGGCAACAAACGACAACAAAATTTGCCGTAACCCTCTGAAAAACAATTAACTAGTTTGCGAGCAAAGGATTTCTTTTGCAAAAAGCACAACGTGAAGTTTACAGGAATTTCCGTAATTGCAGTCAAAATCTAAACACCACGTACTATGGCAAAAATGAATCCTTACCTCAATTTCGACGGCACAGCCGAAGAGGCATTCACCTTCTACAAATCAGTATTCGGCGGCGAATTTGTAGGCGTGCACAAAATGAACGAAGCACCCGGCACCGAACAACTGCCTGAAAATGAGAGGAACCGCGTAATGCACATTGCACTTCCTATCGATGCCAACACCACCCTGATGGCTTCTGACATCATTCCTTCTATGGGTCAAAAACTGGCAGCAGGAAATAACGTGCATATATCACTACATCCCTCCAGCCGCGAAGAAGCTGAAAAACTATACAATGGCTTGTCGGCAGGCGGACAAATAGAAATGCCGCTACAGGATACTTTCTGGGGCGCTTACTACGGCAACTTCAAAGACAAGTACGGCATCAACTGGATGATCAACTACGACGCCAATGCTAATAACAACTAATAGCGGATGTTAGAAAGAAAGAGGCCGGCGTATCGTCGGCCTCTTATATTATCCAGGTCAGAAGTTTTAAGCTCTACACTGTAACCAACCGTCTACCGTGAAATCTATTGGGTTATTTAATATCGGAAATTAACGATTATTGGCATACTCGGGAATGGGGCATTAAAAAACTCTCTAAATTTATAGGACGAAACCGCTCATTATGAATGAAAATACTGCACCATCGCAGACTATAAACGATTATAAAATACCCACGCAAACGGCAATTGGGCATGTACACCTTAAGGTTGGTAACCTGGATAAGTCGTTACAGTTCTACTGCGGTCTTCTGGGGTTTGAGCTTACCACGACCTACGGCGAAGATGCAGCCTTTATATCTGCCGGCGGATACCACCACCACATAGGACTCAATACATGGTACAGCAAAGGCAAACCACCTGCCAATCCAAGAACGGTGGGCCTGTTTCATACGGCAATCCTCTACCCCACACGCAAGGACCTGGCTACCATTGTCAAAAGACTGATAGACCATAATTACCCCTTTACCGGCGCCAGCGATCACGGTGTGTCAGAAGCTGTATACCTCGATGATCCTGACGGCAATGGCGTGGAACTATACCGGGACAGACCAAGGGAAGAATGGCCCATGAAGGAAGACGGCTCTCTGGATATGTACACGCATCGCCTGGATATAGCTGATCTGCTATCGGAATTGGATGAGCAGTAGTTACTACAATAACCAGCGGTTAACAAAACTACCGTGTTTTCACTGTATCGTAGTCTGCACCACCACGGTAGGTTTGCCGTAAGATTAAAGGTGCTACTCATGCAGGTTTATAAATATGAAAAGGTATTGATAGTGGACGATACTGCTTTGGATTGTTTCATAGCGGAAAAGGTAATGCACCATGCAAAGTTTGCAAAGAACACCATCTGCATAGCATCGGCAACAGACGCATTGAAATACCTGGAAACGCTGACAGACAACTCAGATTCACTGCCTGACCTGATATTTCTGGATGTAAATATGCCCGGGATGAATGGATTTCAGTTCTTGAGCGCTTATAAACAACTACCAGGCGCTGCGAAAAGAAAATCGATCATCATGCTTACATCGTCTGTCTTCGACGAAGAGAAAAAGCTTGCACTCAGCAATGAATATGTGCGCTCCTTTATCAATAAACCTCTGAATGCCGATGACCTGGTCGGACTGTAACAGGAAATAGCAACATGCCTCAGACACGGTCATTTTTTTGTTCCCCAAAACCTGAATATCCGGGGCAGGCTCATGATCGTAGTGTCGTCATTGGTGAATGTTTCCAGTTCCTTGAGTATGTTGTCAATTGTTGTCGCATCGGCAAGACCTTGCGCAATGACCGCTTCCTTAATTTTATCCATAGTAATATAGCCCATCCATTTTCCGGACCCGGTGTTAAATGTGGGCTGTATCACATCAAAACCGACGTCCTGCAAACCTGCCTCGCCGAACAGGCGCAATAATTCGGGACCGATATTGGCGTTTTGTTCACGTTGACTGGCCGTGGCTGTAAAAAGTGCTACGTACTCATTGAAAGCAGTGCAGGCAGGGTAGCAAAAATGACCGTCGAAATGAATATCCTCGACTATTACACGTCCACCCGGTTTAAGGCTGGCTGCCATATTTTTCAGTACACGCAACGGGTCTGTAAGATGAGACAGGAGAAACCGCGCATAGGTAATGTCGTACTCGTCACGAGAGCTCAGATCATACGCACTCAATGTTTCGTATGCGATAGTTGAAATGCCTGCCGCTGCTACTTCTTCTTTGTTAAGAGCAATGATCTCTTCATCAAAATCGATTGCGGTTACTCTGCCCGCATCGCCAACCATACCGGCGGCCATTACAGATACATTCCCACCGCCACAGCCAACGTCAAGGAACGACATACCCTTAGCCAGACCTTGCTGCAACAGTAAGGTCTTTGTATATGAATACAGCACCTCTGAGAGTACATTCAGGCGCTTCTTGCCTTCCTCTCCCCCTGTGATGATATAGCTTTCAGGCTTTTCCATATCGATAAGGTACAAAATTGAGGTGCTAAAGACCAACTACAAGGCTCAGACCCTTAGCGAGCCACGAAACCCTCTTGCGGCATAGTAGGATTCTACACCATTGTGATACAGAAATACCGTGTCGTACCGGCGGTCGCAAAATAAGGCGCCGCTGAGCTTCCTGATATTCGCAGGCGTTACTACCCAGCTCGACGTTTTCAGATCGAACTCTCCAAGTTTTTGGAGCTCGCGGTATTGTTCTTCCGTTAACAGCTCAATGCCCATGTCGGCTGCCATGTTCATCGCGCTATCAGCGGGTTTATGTTCTTTTCTCTTCTCCAGCGCTTCATGATCATAACAAACACTTCTGCGGCCTTTAGGGCTTTCCGCTGAACAATCGAAAAAAATATATTCACCCGTCTTCTTATCGTGGCCAACAACATCCGGTTCGCCGCCGGTCTCTTCCATTGCATTGAGCGACCAGAGCGCTTCTGCATTTGCCTCAAGCCTCGTTTGTACTTTAGCCCATTCAAGACCCTTATGGCGT
>JAJNBR010000135.1 GCA_021156265.1 Flavipsychrobacter sp. | reverse complement strand
TGCATGTTTCCAGTTCGTCAGCAAACGATGTGATCTCGAGCCATTCGATCCTCATCGAAAGTCCTTCTTTGTCGGGCTCTTGCTGCAATAGGGCCGCGCCCGCGCCATCACTAAGCATCCAGCGAAGGAAGTCTTTTTCAAAAGCGAGGATCGGGTTTTCGGTCAGCTTGCTCATGTTGTCTGCCTCCGGCTGAAAGCGTGATGCCTGCAGGTAAGCCGAGAAGCGTTCCGTTCCGCAAGCGGCAGCTGTGTCGGCCAAACCGCTTGCCACCGACATATAGGCATATTTTAAAGCCTGCATGCTACTGCAGCAAGCGCCTTGTGCAGAAATCAGCTCAAGCCTCGGCAGCTTCAGTTCGCCATGTATCATCGCTGCCTGAGACGGCAATATTTGCTCAGGAGATGTAGTGCCTACCGCCAGTACTTGCAATTTGCTTGCAGGCAACTTTTCATCAAACAAACCCTTTATAGCATTTGTTGCGATTTGTGCATTTGTGTGGGTACGAACACCGTCTTTATAGGCATAGTACCTGTTTTTGATGCCGTTATTCCGTAGCACAATAGCACGTGCCTTTGAAGGCTTATTGTTTACCATTCCCAGCACACTTTCCATCTCGTCGTTAGAAACCGGATCGTTAGGAAAAAACTTTGACAGGCGCGTAATATAAACAGGTCTCACTATCTGATATTCTATTTGAAGAGGCAAAAATAATTATATTCTACAGCTTTAAAACTACCCGGCATCATGTATTTTCCTATGGCAATATAAGTCGAAAGCCTTATGTGAATAAGGCTTTCGACTAAAAAAATTACGCTGTTTGGCTATTAGTCGGCAGCAACGCTCTCATCAAGGTTGTTTATACCATAGTAGTACATGCCTCTTGATCCCGGCTGGAACCCAGCTATCTGCGCAGACTTACTAGATGCGAGCACCTGTTGCAATTCATCGACCGTCTTCACAGTTTTATCGTTTACACTGGTGATCACAAACCCTTTTTTCATATTCGTCTGTTCAGAGATCAGCCCTTCGTTGATATTTTCAACTATAACACCTCCCGAAACATTGTATTTTCTTTTTTCATCATTATTCAGCGAGCGAAAGCTGGCGCCGAGCAATTTCACTTTTCCCTGCTGCTTGATAATATTGGTATTACCCTCTACATTTCGCAGTTGCACGGTAGTGTTGCGGGTGATTCCGCTGCGAAGATAGCTTACGCTAATATTGTCCCCAGGTTTATAACGAGCCAACTGCTCCTGAAGTTCAGGTTCCGTATGGATCGGTGTTCCATTGATCGCCGTAATAAAATCGCCTTTTTGTATACCTGCGTTCGCAGCGCCGCTGTTGGCTAATACACCTTCCACGTAGACGCCTTCTGTCTTATCGATGCGCAGCGCGCTTAACTGTTCTGCATTATAGCCCTTGCGATCCCGATATTCGATACCAAGATACGCACGCTGTACCGAGCCGTATTGCATAAGGTCGTTCACTACTTTTTTAACAATGTTGGACGGAATGGCATATGAATATCCGGCATACGATCCGGTTGGTGACGCAATGGCAGAATTTATGCCGATCAATTGACCTTCGGTATTCACCAGCGCACCGCCGCTGTTGCCAGGATTCACTGCCGCATCCGTCTGAATAAATGCCTCAATAGCATTTTTCGACTGGCTGCGATTGATGCCGATTGAACGACCCCTGGCGCTCACGATCCCTGCTGTTACCGTAGCATCGAGTGTTAGCGGATACCCGACGGCTAATACCCACTGCCCGAGGCGTACATTATCTGAATTCCCGATCTCGATATAAGACAGGTTGTTTTCGTTTACTTTCAACACGGCCAGGTCCGTTGACGGATCTGTTGCAACTACCTTGGCTTGTGCGGTATAACGGTCGTTAAACGTTACAGTAACCTGGTCAGCACCTGCAACAACGTGGTTATTTGTAGCAATGTATCCGTCAGGCGATACTACTACACCGGAACCCGAGCCCATTTGCGGAGGGAGCATATATTGGCGCGGGCCAAAGAACTGTCCGAAAAAGTCATTCGGGTCGTATGCCGTAACTGCCCGTGCTTTGGTGGTTGTCTTTACATGAACTACTGCTTTTACAGACGCTTCTGCAGCATCCTGGAAATCGGCAGGAGGGGTACTCCTGACCATAGCCGCATTGCTGTAATGAGCGTAATTTACCGGTAGTTGAACCTGTTTTTGCGACGTGGTCAAAAATGGAAGTTGCTCCTGGTATTTGCCCGCAATGAACATGGTTGTCACAGAGGTGAGCGCAGCTGTAAAAATGACCGGAATTAATCTGGATTTCATAAGTTACTTCCTTTGTTATTTTTTAAAACTGTATGAACAAATATATTGCCTTATCCTATTAGGAAATTGTTAAAAGCATGAGTTTGGGCGACTAACCTTGCTGGTGGAATCCGGACGTGTGAATTGGAAAACTGCAATTATTACATATTGTCTCATAATCGAATGTCAATAGGGCAAACAGGCGATTTTCACATTTCTTAATTTTCCAATTTTCGTATTAATTACATACCTTTGCACCTCATTTTGAAAAATATTCATCTTAATTAATAACACAACAATGGCAGACTTACGCTTACAGCGCAACTTTGGTATTGCAGCGCACATCGATGCCGGTAAGACCACGACCACAGAACGTATTCTTTATTACACCGGTGTAAACCACAAGATCGGTGAGGTGCATGAAGGTGCGGCTACCATGGACTGGATGGCACAAGAGCAAGAGCGCGGTATCACTATCACTTCGGCGGCTACTACCTGCTTCTGGAATTTCCCTATGGTACAGGGAAAACCTACTCCTGATTCTAAAAAATATAAATTCAATATCATTGATACTCCGGGTCACGTGGATTTTACCGTTGAGGTAGAACGTTCTATGCGTGTACTGGATGGTCTGGTTGCGCTGTTCTCTGCGGTTGACGGCGTTGAGCCACAATCTGAGACTGTATGGCGCCAGGCAAACCGTTACCGTGTTCCACGTATCGGTTTCGTAAACAAAATGGATCGTATCGGTGCTGACTTCCTGATGGTAGTTCAGCAGGTACGCGACATGCTGGGAGCAAAATCAGTACCCCTGCAGCTACCTATCGGTGCTGAAGACAATTTCACAGGTGTAGTTGACCTGATCCGTATGAAATCGGTTATCTGGGATGACGCTACACAGGGCATGACGCATACAGAAGGTGAAGTACCTGCTGATATGTTGGAGGAAGCAAACCATTGGCGCGCTCAGCTGGTTGAAGCTGTTGCTGAGTACGACGACCAACTGATGGAAAAATTCTTCGAAGATCCGAACAGCATCTCTGAAGCAGAAATTCACGAAGCGGTACGTAAAGCTACAATCGACCTGAGCATCATCCCGATGCTTTGCGGTTCGGCCTACAAAAATAAAGGTGTGCAAACTGCACTGGATGCGGTTATCCGTTACCTGCCTAGCCCGGTTGATATCGAGGCTATCAAAGGTACAGACCCGGATAGCGGCGAAGAGATCATACGCAGGCCTGATGCGAAAGAGCCATTTGCTGCTCTTGCGTTCAAGATCATGACCGATCCTTTCGTAGGTCGCCTGGCGTTCTTCCGTGCATACTCTGGTCACCTCGATGCAGGTTCTTACGTTCTGAACGTACGTTCTGGTAAGAACGAGCGTATTAGCCGTATCATGCAAATGCACGCAAACAAGCAGAACCCTATCGATTTCATCGAAGCTGGTGATATCGGAGCTGCTGTTGGTTTTAAAGACATCAAAACCGGTGATACTCTTTGCGACGAGAAACATCCGATCGTTCTGGAAAACATGTTCATCCCTGAACCCGTTATCGCGATCGCTATCGAGCCTAAAACACAGGCCGACGTTGATAAAATGGGTATGGCTATTGCCAAGCTGGTAGAAGAAGATCCTACACTGCGTGTTAACACTGACGAAGATACCGGGCAAACCATCCTGAAAGGAATGGGTGAGCTTCACCTCGAGATCATCGTTGACCGTATGAAGCGCGAGTTCAAGGTTGAGATCAACCAGGGTGCTCCCCAGGTTGCTTATAAAGAGGCCTTCACGAACAAGATCGAGCACCGCGAAGTGTTCAAGAAACAAACGGGTGGTCGCGGTAAGTTCGCCGACATCCAGTTCGAGATCGGCCCTGCCGACGAAGAATTCCTGAAAGAAGGTAAAGGTAACTTCCAGTTCGTGAACGATATCTTCGGTGGATCTATCCCTCGTGAATTCATCCCGGCTATTCAAAAAGGCTTCGAAGCCTCTATGACAACCGGTGCATTGGCAGGTTTCCCTGTTGAGAGTATGAGGATCCGCATATTCGACGGTTCTTTCCACGCGGTGGATTCTGACGCTATGTCATTCGAGCTTTGCGCTAAATCTGGCTTCCGTGAAGCTGGTAAGAAAGCAAAACCTGTTATCCTTGAGCCGATCATGAAAGTAGAGGTTACTACGCCTGATCAGTACATGGGTGACGTTACGGGTGACCTTAACCGCCGCCGCGCTATGCTGGAAGGTATGGACAGCCGTAACAACCTGCAGGTTATCAGGGCTAAAGTGCCTCTGAGCGAGATGTTTGGTTACGTAACCCAGCTTCGTTCACTGTCTTCAGGCCGTGCAACGTCTGTAATGGAATTCAGTCACTACGCACCGGCACCGCGCAACATCGAAGAGGAAGTTGTAGCTAAAGCTAAAGGCAAGAAAGTAAGCGCCGAGTAATTGGCAGCGTCCAGATAATTGAAAAGCCCCGCAATTCGCGGGGCTTTTTGCTTTTGGGGCATGCTTTTATTGCAGTTACCATGAAAGTTACGAACATGGACGCTGAAGCCATACGCCAGGAAATACAATCCTTTTTAAAAGAAGATTTTATCTACAAGCCCGAGGTGACGCAATCCCGCCTGCTGTCTTATTTGAAATCGCTTGACAGGAGCATAGAAGAGGGTACAGTCGTAGCCCTGCTAAAGGATATGGCAGTAAATAACCTCTTCCGGTTAACCAGAAATGCCGATGGGGACGAGGTGGTGATACTCCCTTCCTACTAGCATCATATATAAATATAAAACTTTTGACTATGTGCTTAGTTTTTGACTAATGCTTATTATCTTGTAAAGAAATTGTACGCTTTTTATGAAATCCATGCTTCTAGTTTTAAGCGCATGCCTCGTGGTAAGTTTAAGCTCATGCCTGAAGGAATATACCTGCGAATGTGAAAGAACACATTATAGAGAATACAGGGCAGATAGCGTGGGTAAATTCACGGCTCATTTCAACGGGTCAAGAAGGTATGTTGTCGTTCAGAAGTGTGGTCAACTGCAAGACAGCACCAGGAACTCAGCAGGTACCGGGTGGATCACCAGATGCGACATACAGGAAGATTAGTTTTCTGAAAATCAAATAAATAGAGAAGCCTGTACAAAGTA
Source organism: Flavipsychrobacter sp. (assembly GCA_021156265.1). Taxonomy (GTDB): domain Bacteria; phylum Bacteroidota; class Bacteroidia; order Chitinophagales; family Chitinophagaceae; genus Polluticoccus. The sequence goes on along the minus strand of JAJNBR010000135.1, from coordinate 2,068 downwards.
CAGGCTTCTTTTTTAAAGGCTTATAAGGCCTTTAAGCTCAACAAAACAAAACAAAACAAACGCCTCAGTACTTGCCGGTACGTTGGCAGGACAAACCTACATTGGTTTTATTTGGTTCCACCGGGTGTTTTCACGGTATTTTTTCAAGGGCTATACTTTCTTTAACGACCGTTTTTATTTATTTTAGTTTCAAATTCCACAAATGAAAAGATTACCGTTCGCCGTTTTGACGCTGTTGCTTGCCGTATCATTTGTATCCTGTAAAAGGGAGTACACTTGCCTGTGCAAAGAGGATGCTTATGTTGAACACCAATACACCAACCAGAGTACCCGAATTGAGACCATCAAGTCCAAAAACATAAAGGATGCAAGCAGGACTTGCATTGCGAAAAATAGTGAGAACCTGGATGAAGCAGGTTCTGGTCACAAAACCATATGTGACGTTATTGAATAGCCGGTAGCTATAATGAAAAAAGCCCGTGATATTCACGGGCTTTTTTCATTATTACGATGTTCTATTTTATTTCGCAGTTTTCCAGTTCGCCCTGGTCATCACATTTATTGTCTGCCTGCCCTTTGGTTTTGGCATGTATAGTGTGTTGGGATACTTTCCCCTGGTGATCAGTGCATTCGCAATTATAGAATTTGGTGCAGGAGCCAAAAATGGTGGATGCCGACAGGGCCAATACTGCAACCAGGATTTTATTTCTCATAACTCGTTGTTTTTTCCGCTTACAAGGATACAAAATATTTGCTGAATATTTAAGGCTTAATTCTTTATCCATTTTCCGGCATATTTTTCCGAACCGGCCTTGATCTCAACAATATAGGTACCGGCAGGCAGGTAGTCCAACGCCATCTTTATCCTGTTACTGCCGGGTGCAAGTTGTTTTTTTTGCTCGTGTACCTTCCTGCCGACATTGTCGAAGATGGTAATGGCTGCATCGCCTTCTTTAACGTCGTACATCACCACCGAGAGTTCTCCGTCGGAAGGATTAGGGTAGAGCTGAACGACAGGCTTTGTGCCCGCCTCAGGTACATTTACGTCAAATCCAATGTAATAACAATAGGCAGAATCTACTGTGCCTATACCCAGGTTCTCATAATTGCCAGATGGCGTTTGCTGGATCTTCGCGGGACGAACCATGTAGTATTTCATTCCTTCAGTACCAAACGAATCTACAAAGCTGTTACCTGTTAAGAGGCCGGAACGCCTGCTGTACGTTCCAAATTCGGTATGGGAACGGTATACATAATATCCGATCACTCCTGCGTCGGGCGATGATGTCCATGAAACATTAGTACCGGTTGTAGCTGTGCTGGTAATAGCCGGTTTCCCGTTTGGCTTGATATAGTCTGTACGCAGGCTGAGATCGCCCAGCAACGCCTGGTGGACCATACGATTAGTGGGCCCCCCCGGACCGTACAGAAATCCATCATTATTTTGTGATTGTAAGTTTGAATAGCCTATGTTTTCGCCTAAAGCCATGTGATGCAGGAATTGATTAGGCCTGCCCGCCCAACTGGAGATAAGCGCGGGGTTATCGGAACACATGGGTGCGCGTAAAAAAGTGTTCGGAGCATCAAAGTCGCCAAAATAGCTGCCGAACAAGAACGTAAAAACACCATGTACATCATAGGCTGTAAAAGTAGTGGTAGCTCCAACACTACCGCAGGTGGTATAACTGCCCGGACCGCAAGCATAAGCCCATTGGTAAGGTTCTGCATTGAGCGTGCTGGCGAAATCAAGCTCTCTTATACTGTCTCGGCCAACAAGTGGATTGAAATTTCTCCAGCCGTTCGCGGCAAAAGCCTCGCCTCCAAAAGCACCAAAATTGTCGTCAATTAATGCGCGTTTTATCATGCCCAACGAATCCATTTTGTAAACATGATCCTTGTTCAGATAGTCCTTCATCATCTGAACCTCGGTTTTTGCAAAAGCGGGCATATTTGCAAAGTCAATGCGGCTTACCTGCAATTCAAGCTCACTAGGAAGATAGCTCTGGTCAAATTTGCCATCGCCGGGTATGTTTTCATTTTCGAGTCGTGAAGCGCCGGTGTTATTAAC
>JAJNBR010000134.1 GCA_021156265.1 Flavipsychrobacter sp. | reverse complement strand
GCCATTGCCAGGTGACAATAGCACTATTGCAGAAAAAATTAGTGTAAGTCCAGTTAAAATGATAAGCGCAGAATTCCATTTTTTGTGGGTGAAGTAGTACAGAACAGTTGCCAGGAATAACAAATAGACCACCAGCAGCATAGAAGTTTCGTTGCTGCCGACTATTCCGAAACTTAAAAATGCTGCCGCAAAAAAATATCCTTTGCCATTGGTTTTTGTCAGTCGTACCAACATAAACAACAAGAGGATAGTAAAAATACTTGGTAGCAGATAGGTAAGCGAGCAGATCACCCAATACAATCCCTCCGCAGTTGATGGCAGTTGAAACAGGTAAAGAAAAACGAATGCCGATACGATGGCAACCTTATCGACGAATGCTATCGATTCAAGCAGGGCGTTTATCAATAAATAGAGAGATCCGATTAACGTCAGCAGTAGAATAACGGGTATCAGTTTATAGAGGAATATATTTCCCAAAACCAAGGGACTGGCAGACAGGATCGCCATCGAGAAATATCTCCCGGTCCAGCTAGTATACCAAAATTTCTGAGCTTTAATAAAACCGATCTCGCGTGTCGTATTTGCGAGAAAAAAGTCGTCGCCTGCAATTGGGTTGTTGTATAGTGAAATAACCAGGAACGGCAAGATGCTCACTATGCCAAGCGCTACCAGAAAGTATGACCCGAGCCGATTATTCAAAAATACAGACATATTAATGTTATCAGCTCAGAAAAATACTGATTAAACACCATTTTAGAAAGAACAGCGCTTAGTTGTAATGTGAGTATATCCGCCATAACTCATATGGCGCCTTGATAAAATCGGTCAATTTAAGTTTGGAGCCGCCTATTTCTTTCCACGTTCTTAAGGGCACCTCGAGAATCCTGGGTTTACTATTTTTACCTTCTTTATGCAACATGCGAAATAATACTTCCACATCAAAAAACCAGCGGCTTACAAATGGTTTATCGAATAAGTATGTGACCTGGCTGCTATGAATAAGTTTTGCGCCACACTGGCTGTCGTATATCCGCACCTTCAGCAGGTTGGCGATGACTGTTGCAAATATCCGTCCGAGGTAATGACGAAGCATTTTTCGCTCCACACCCGCGCCAAGGCGGGCCACTCGGGTCCCCATTATCATCTCGTGGGTGAGCTGGCCGCCAGAAAAATAGACAAACCAGTCTAATTCCTCCAACGGTGTCGAAAAATCTGCATCCCAGTACCCGAAATAGTCGAATCCCGGCATTTTACCAGCATATAGCAACCCCTGTCTCACAGCCTCGGCTTTGCCGCCGTTTTGGGGCATATCGTAAACAAAGAACTGGTCTGGATACTGGTTGGCAACCGTTTGCAACAGCTGCAAAGTACCATCCTTGCTACCGTCATTAACGCCTAAAAAGGAATACTGCGGATGGCTTTTCATAAAAGCGGTAAGGCTTTCTATGTTTAACCGCTCAGCTTCATTATAGCAGGGTATAATTACGCAGATTTTCTGCATATGATATAGTTTGACAAGCCAGGAAGCTTAATACCAAGTTTTGCAAGCAGCTTAGTGACATAGTGATCGATCAGCATCACGTTTTTGATGGCAGCCGTTACTGCATGCCCTTTGTCCCACTCAACCAGCCCGGTGGTTGGCTTGTCGTTCTTTGTCGCCTTTTCCACCATTACAGCAGCAGCTCTTGCTAATAGTAAGGACAGGAAGAAATATCCTTTTTTGTCTGATTTCAGGCCGGCCTGTTGGATGTGGCGTTCCAGCATGGCATTGTCATACCTGCGGTAATGTTCCAGGAACACATCATGTCTTGAGAAAAGTGATTGAAAAGCGGGTACAGTTATTACAAACTGGGTGTTTTTATCTATGGCACGGAATGTTTGCATCCATTTCAGGAAAGTAATATCGTCGGCGATGTGCTCGATCACGTCGAGTAGCAATACCATGCTTACTGTATCGTCGCCCAAGGCGACTTGTGCATCATCCAGGGTACGGAATACTTGTATTTTGGTATGCCTGTTCTTTTCTGCGAGGAACTCAAGCGTCTCGTCTGTAAAGTTTATGTCTACTGCAAAGCAGCGTATATTCGGATACCGGGCGCTCAGCTGCTCTACAAACCAAGTATCGCCACATCCCATATCAAGAAGCACCCCACCCGATGAATTTATGTTATCGAGAAGCTTTTGTGCGAGGTCTATAACCACTTCAAGCCGGGCCAATTCCCATGGATGCCTGGCGACAATACTTTGCGTTCTGAACTTGGCTTCTTTAAGGTCCATATAAAAAAGAGTATGCCCGCCGATACGACCGGACTGACAAATTATTAAATGTGAAATTTAAGCGTTAAAGATAATCTTTTATGCCAGAAGATTACATAGTATAGCCTGAGAGGCTATTCAAAGAAAATTTCTTCAGACTTGCGTTTAAAGATGGGGAAATACCAGCCGCCGCGGATCCCAAACAGGATATCGAGCCTCGAAGCATTGTCTGGTCTCATAACATCGTACAGATAATCCCGACGGCCCTGTGTAAATCCGGCGGTGACATTTAGTCCAATATGAAAATTGATGAAACCATCTTTAGAGAAATAGTTGTAGCCCAAATACTGTTCAACAAACATGCCGTTCGTCAGCCTGTCATAGCCTTTCCGGTAGTCGCCCCGCAGCTGCGGAATGGTCTTCTGCTTATCGAACAGGTTTATTTTATGTTGCATAAATCCAACCGTAGTGGTTATCAAAAGACCATTATCGGCGTTTGTTTTGGAAAGGTTCATGATCTTGCTGCCCTGTATGCCTATCAGGTATCCACGCTCAAAAGTGCCAACTCCCACGAGTTGGCCATCTTGGTTTAATATCGATCCGTCGGCCTGGGTAAGATTTATCAACAGCGAGTCGTCTGTTATCTGATTCCCAAGTATAAAATCGATCTTTGGACCGAACATCCAGTTGGACCGGGTTTTATATAAAACTGCTCCACCCAGCCTATAGCTGGTACCAAACCGGTCGGCCATATCGGCAGCCGGAAAGTCCACGCCGGCGTTTACGTTGATGATAAAACCCTTTCGGGAGGTTGACTTCTCTGTGCCAAAAAGCTCGTCTTGCGCTACAGAGGAAAATGCAGATAGTGCCAGAGATAAAAACAGGCAAATTCGCTTCATGAAATACTTCAGTTCAGGTGGTGAAGATACGTGAAAAAATTCAGCGACATTTTTTGATGATGCTTAAAATAAACCATGTATATGTGACGTTTTGTTGAATGCACTGTAAGGTGTAGGTTTGCACCCACAAATAAAAATATACCCGATGCAGCACCTGCAGATGGTTGACCTGAAACGTCAGTACCAAAAAATAAAGCCGGAAATTGATACGGCCATTCAACGAGTGATCGACAGCACCGCCTTTATAGGTGGAAAGGATGTAAAGGATTTCGGGGATGAATTGGCTGCCTATCTTGGTGTAAAGCACGTGATACCTTGTGCCAACGGAACCGATGCGCTGCAGATAGCGCTGATGGCGCTGGGCCTGCAGCCGGGCGATGAGGTGATCACACCCTCTTTTACTTATATAGCTACCGTGGAAGTCATGGCGCTGTTGCGCCTGCAACCGGTGTTTGTGGATGTTGACCCGGACACGTTTACGGTGAACATAGATAGTGTTAGAAAGGCTATAACGGCAAAGACAAAAGCAATTGTCCCTGTGCACCTGTACGGACAATGCGCTAATATGGAGTTGCTGCTGGCTTTGGCTAAAGAACACGATATACCGGTGGTAGAAGATAATGCCCAGGCCATTGGCGGTACTTATACGTTCTCCGACGGCCGCACCGTGAGAACGGGGTCTATGGGTATCATAGGTTGTACTTCATTCTTTCCGTCAAAAAACCTTGGATGTTATGGAGACGGCGGCGCCATGTTTACCAACGATGACGCACTGGCCGATAAGCTAAAGATGATCGCTAACCATGGTCAGAAAGTAAGATATTATCATGAAATGGTAGGTTGCAACAGCAGGCTCGATACTATCCAGGCTGCTGTTCTGCGCATCAAGCTGAAACACCTGGACGAGTATTGCGACGCTCGCAGAAGTGTTGCCGCTTACTACGACGATGCTTTTAAAAATAACCCGCACATAGAAACGCCTTTCCAGGCTCCTTACAACAAGCATGTATTCCATCAATACACACTGAAACTAAAGGGAGTGAGCCGGGATGATGTGCAGGCGAAACTTTCAGAGAAGAATATCCCTTCGATGATCTACTACCCGGTGCCCAGCCACAAGCAGAACATGCTAAAAGATTTTGTACCCGCCAATATCAGCCTGCCTGTAACTGATACGCTGCAGGATTGTGTTATTTCTTTACCGATACATACAGAGCTTACAGAAGAGGAGCTGAAATATATTACTACCAACTTTATTGAGATCATTGATCAATTAAGCAAAGCATGAAAGTAACAAGGACACCTATAGAAGGACTGCTGATAATAGAGCCAACGGTGCATAGCGATGACCGCGGCTATTTTTATGAAAGCTATAATGACCGCACATTCAAAGCATCAACCGGTTTCATGGAGACCTTTGTTCAGGATAATCAGGCCGGTTCATCAGTAAACGTGCTTCGTGGCTTACACTACCAGAATCCACCATTTGCGCAGAGCAAACTTATACGTGTGTTGCAGGGAGCTATTTGGGATGTTGCCGTTGATATCAGAAAAGACAGTCCGACATACGGCCAGTGGTACGGAATAGAACTATCAGGCGACAATAACCTGCAGTTCCTTATTCCGCATGGTTTTGCACACGGTTATTCGGTGCTGACAGAGCGTGCGAACGTATTTTATAAATGCGATCAGTTCTACAACAAGGAAGCCGAGGGCGGTGTGTTTTATGCCGACCCCGCATTAAATATTGACTGGAAGATCGATCTTTCGAAGGCTATCGTGTCTGAAAAAGACAAGGCTCAGCCTATGCTGAAAGACGCTAATAACGGATTTTAATGTTATTATGATAGAACAAAAAAAGTCGGTTATAATAACCGGCTTTTTTATGACTTCATATTAGTGAACTGAAGCGGAAGATCGAGATTGGAACTGCGACAGAGTTGTATCACATCCTGCAGGTCATCAATTTTCTTACCTGTCACTCTAATTATATCGTCCATGATGGCCGCCTGGACTTTCAGGCCACTGTCCTTTATCAGCTTCACAATTTTCTTGGCCATGTCTTTATCAATACCGTTTTTTACCGGTACTGTTTTCTTTACGTATTTGCCTGAAGGTGTTGCTTCTTTCGACATGTCGAAAGCGTTAGCTTCAAGACCCTGGCGCATGGCTTTGGTAAGCAACACATCTTCTACCTGCTTCAATTGCATGTCGCCTTCCACCTCAAGGTTGATGATCATGTCTTTTTTATTCAGGTCAATTACTACATGCGTGCCTTTAAAGTCGTAACGATTATCAATTTCCTTTTTGGCAACGTTCACAGCATTATCCAGTGTTTGTGGATCTACTTTGCTGGCTATATCAAATGATGGCATACGGTTTCTTTGATTATGTGTAAAAATACTAATCCGGGATTCAAAAATCAATTACCTATTTTTTCTTCCAGTTCGAGCACTAATTCAAACACCTTGTCATATTCTTTGCTTTTTGCCTCAAGCTTCGCACTATGCTGGCGATACTTTTCGTCCAGCTCTCTAAATTTCTCTTTATCAGCATAAAATGCGGGGTCGCCCAACTGAGCCTCCAGTTTTGCTTTCTCTTCGTTCATTCTGGCCAGCTCTTCTTCCAGCTTCTGGAATATCTTTTGCTGTTTTTGATGCTCCTTCTTCAGGTTCCTCAATTCAGACTCGTTGACATTTGGAACAGGTTTCTCTTTTCTATCAACCTTCTTCTCCTCTACTTTTACTACCGGTTGGGCTTTTACAGCGTCCTGGATGCGTTTCTGGCGTTCGGTATCAAATACTACCCATTCATCGTAGGAGCCAATGAACTCCTTTATTTTTCCTTCCTCGATATGCCAGATCTTATTAGCTGTCTTGCTGATAAAATAACGATCGTGCGACACCAGTATTAAAGTGCCCTGGTACTTGTTTAGCGCTTCGATCAGCATTTCAACCGACTGCATGTCCAGGTGGTTGGTGGGCTCATCCAGCATCAGGAAGTTGCCCTTCATGGCTATGGTTTTAGCCAGCGCTACGCGCGCCTTTTCGCCGCCCGACAGCACTTTGACCTTTTTGAAAACGTCATCTCCGCTGAACAGGAAACAGCCAAGTAGCTGGCGCAGTTCCAGCTCGGTTTTGCCGCTTCCGGCGCGTTTCATTTCTTCCAGTACTTCATTCTCTACTGTCAGTGCCTCTAGCTGGTGCTGTGCGTAAAAGCTTTCTTCTACATTGTGACCCTCTTTACGCTCACCTTCAAACTGCTCGCGGCCGGCAATAATGCGCAGCAAAGTAGATTTACCACGGCCATTGGCGCCTATCAGGGCTATTTTATCACCGCGCACGATCTCAGCGTTGGCATGCTCCAGGATGGTAAGATCGCCGAAGCGTTTGGTCACGTTTTTCAGCGTTGAAATGATCTTGCCTGGCTGTACTGCTACGTCAAAGTTGATATTCATGGTGGGCATAGAAGCATCAGGAGCTTCTATACGATCCAGTTTGTCCAATTTTTTCAATGCACTTTGTGCTTGTGCAGCCTTGGTGGCTTTGGCACGGAAGCGCTCGATGAAGCGTTCCTGCTGGCGGATGTAGTCCTGTTGGTTTTCAAAAGCCCGCTGCTGCAACTCCATGCGTTCGACCTTTTCTTTCTGGAAGAAAGAGTAATTGCCGCTGTACTGATGCAGGTCTTGCTGCCATACTTCAACGATCTTTGTGACCATGCGGTCGAGGAAATACCTGTCGTGCGAAACAATAACCACACTACCCGGATAACCAATAAGGTAACGCTCCAGCCATTCGATCGATGGTAGATCAAGGTGGTTGGTAGGTTCATCAAGCAGCAGCAGGTCAGGCGCCTGCAGCATCATTTTTGCCAACAGCACGCGCATACGCCAGCCACCACTGAACTGGTTATATGGACGTTGCAGATCGGCCGTAGAAAAGCCAAGGCCTTCCAACACCTCGGCGCTGCGGTGTTCCATTTCGTACCCACCTGCTACTTCAAAATCATGCAGGGCGTGACTGTAATCGTCCAGCAGTTGGGAGTCATCCGGTTTATCTTCCAGCTCTTTAATAATTCGAGCCATTTCTTTTTCTATTTCATGCGCTCTTTCAAAAGCCTGCATGCCCACCATTAATATCGATTCATCAGTGGAAAAGCTTAATAGGTCCTGGTTGAAAAAGCCAATGGTAACGTCTTTGGGTTTATTGATAACGCCGCCGTCAATTTTATAGGCGCCGGTAATAAGACGCAAAAGGGTCGATTTTCCGGCACCATTGCTGCCCACAAGGCCTATCCGCTCGCCCCTTTCGATCTGCCAGCTGGCATCTTCGCGTCGAGGTCGGGCACCACAATAGAAGGATCTATTCTGTAACGATACTAACCTAAGCCCGCAAACTTACGCTACCTGCGGTTAGCATTGAAGCAT
>JAJNBR010000133.1 GCA_021156265.1 Flavipsychrobacter sp. | reverse complement strand
GATGCAGCTGGCCATGGATATGAAGTTTGAGAAAGCGGAGATACTGAGGCAAAAGATCGACTCTTTGCAAAACTACCAGAGCAAGTCAACCGTGGCCAATCCTCATTTGGGCAATCTCGATGTCGCCTGCCTGCTCAAAGATGAGAAGAACAATGCTTTTGTCAACTATATGATGGTATCGAATGGTAACATCATTTACGCCAAGACCATCCAGGTAGAAATAAAAGTAGACGCACAGGAAGATGCAGATGTACTGAGCCTGGTACTGGCACAGATGCGGGATACGTTTAGCAGCAATGCCATGGAAGTGATCGTGCCTATGGAGATACAGGTGACGGAAGCAGATGTGAAGGTGACCGTGCCTAAAATGGGCGATAAAAAGAAACTGCTGGAGCTCAGCATCAAGAATGCAGAGATATTCCGCGACGAAGTACGCAGGCGCGATACACTGTTGTTGAGTGAGGATAGCAAACAAAATAATATACGTGTGCTCGAAGAACTGCAGGAAGCGCTGCACCTTATTGACTTGCCGCTGCACATAGAATGTTTCGATAACTCCAACTTCCAGGGTGCCTACCCGGTGGCGGCAATGGTTTGCTTCCGGAACGGCGTGCCTTCGAAAAAAGACTACCGGCACTTCCATATCAAAACAGTTGAAGGCATCAATGACTTCGCCTCTATGTCGGAAGTGGTTTACCGGCGCTACAAGCGGCTGTTAGAAGAAGAGGCCCCGCTTCCGCAACTGATCATCATAGATGGTGGAAAGGGACAATTGAGTGCGGCGCTCGACAGCATAACACGTCTTGGGCTGATGGGCCGGATGACTATTGTTGGCCTGGCCAAGCGCGAGGAATCTATATTTTTCCCCGGAGACAGTGAGCCTTTACAGCTTCCGTACGATAGTCCGGCACACTTGCTGGTACGCCGCATCCGCGATGAAGTGCACAGGTTCGGTATCACGTTTCACCGGCAAACGCGCAGCAAAGGCACGTTTAAGAACGAGCTGGAGTCTATACCGGGTATAGGGGAGAAGACAGCTACCGAGCTGCTACAACGTTTCCGTTCGGTAAAAAATATAAAGACACTGACCGAGCGCGAATTGACAGGCGTGATCGGTCTGTCTAAAGCCCGTATCGTCTGGGCTTATTTTCACGCCAACGAGGGCGATACGTCGGCGCCGGATGCGTAAACTTCTCACATTTTCAGCGTTTTATTCGTTCGCATTAATCGTATCTTTGCTGAAATTTCTTTTAAGGGATGGACCACACAAAACCGGCATTGCTACCCAGCATGCTGCAGATGAAATGCCCGAAATGCCGGCGAGGAAGGATGTTTGTGAATAAGAGTGTATTTCCGCTTGGCAAAATGCTCGATATGCCCGACCGCTGCCCGGTGTGTGGACAGAAGATGGAGCTGGAAGTGGGATTTTATTACGGAACTGGTTACGTGAGCTATGCGCTTTCCGTTGCCTTGTTCTTCTTTAACCTCATCTGGTACTGGAGCATTTTCGGGTTATCTTACAAAGACAACAGCATATTCTATTATCTCATTACCAGTGTTACCATCGTAATAGTGTTGCAGCCCTGGCTAATGCGTTTTTCGCGGGTTTTGTACTTATACATGTTTGTCAAGTACGGTACAGGGACTGCATTCAAATCAGAAGAATAGCAGAAATGCCGCGCACCAGCGCGGCATTTCTCTTGTGGCCTATATTTATGTTATGAAAACGACTGCGTCTGCGTTGCCTGCAAAACTAGCCAAACCGGCACAACGCGCCCTTGCCGTAGCAAACATCACTTCACTACAGGACTTCACAAAGATCACCGAAGCTGAGCTGGCTCAGCTGCATGGCATTGGACCGAACGCTATTATGGTCATTAAGCAAGCGCTTAAAGATCACGGCCTGGCTTTTCGTCAGGAATAGTTACATGCCATCAAATACACCGCCAAGCGTGTTGGCATCGTACCTGCGGCCGCGGTTTTGCTTTCGCGCGGCGCGCTCCATCTTTTTGATCTGCTTGTAATTCTGGCGTTCCATACGCTCGGTGTTTATCCGCGTCTGGGTTTGGCCCCTGGTGCGCTGCTTGTATTCTGCGCGCAGCGCTTTGCGGTTTTCTTTTTTAATCGCGCGGCTCTCTCTGTTTGTCTGGGCTTCTGCTGCATAGCCGCCTAGTAACATCAGCGCGAAGCATGTCATTACCACTAACCGTTTCATCACTCTTCAAGTTTCGTCAACAAAAATGTTTGTCTCCGCCCATCTTGAATTCTAAGTTACCAAGAGCAAAGTATACGTTATGTTAAAAGGTCGTTCTTAGCTCATCCTATTTCCGTAAATTTAGTTGTGCGGTTTTGCCAAGCTATATTCACTTTGTTGTTCTGTTTGTATGCCGTTGCTGCAACAGCCCAATACAAACAACACAAGCTTTTCACCGACTATTATGCGGCCCGCGGTATAGGCAGTGAGCGGGTCTGGCAGAGGCTGTATGTGGGTATAGGTAAACACATAGTATCGGGCAGGGCGCAGCTGCACTACAACGGCCCGGACAGCACGGGCAAACAAATATCTATCGATTACGATAGAAGGCTGAAAGGCTCAAGGTCTTTTGTTTTGCACGCAGGCACGTTTTTCCCGATCACTCTGTTTTCCGATAATAGCGGTCTCGCGTTGAATATTGAATTGATGGGTAGCTATGCAGAGCTTGATTACGATTCAATAGTTTTTTATCCTAAGGCAGTCTACGATCGGGCAATTCCTTATCTCATTCTCGGCGTCCCCGTCAGTCTCGATCTGAAAACGGGTGGTGATGTGTCGCTAAGCAAGATGCGACGACAGATGTTTGCGATCGGCGCAGGTGTTGTGACTTGCATATCGACACCCAGTGTGGTAGAGCGACGTACCGAAGTGCCCGTTACCGCCATTCCGTTTCTAAAGGTAGAAGCAGGTGTTTTTGCAGGCCTCGCTTTCAAGCTGCGTGGTGTAGCCTACCTGCGTAATGCTATTAATATCAATAAAAGCTACAGCAATGTTTTTGCCGATGATGAGATCAAGGTTAGGATGCGTGCAGGCTACGGTTACCACTTGTCACTGATAATTATGCCGTTTTCTTATGGCTGGCGAACCGAAGAATGGTATTGATATTATCAACAAAGCCGGCAGATGAGCCGGCTTTATATTTGTTTGTCTTAATGTTGTCTTGTTATTCTGATTCCCAGTTCCACGAGAAAGGCATCACCAGCAAGGCGAGGCTGTAGCCATAATTTTTACCAACCAGTCTTACCGAAGACTCATCAAACGGTCGCTCACCCTCAGGTCCCATCTCTGTTGAATTTTGCTCCGTGGCGTCAAAGTAATTGGCGGTACCCAGGTAAGCTGTTCCGCGTAGTTTGAAGGCAATGCCTGCAAAAATGCCCACTTCCGCTTTTACGAAGGGTATCATCTTAAACGGACTTTCGTCGCTCGAAACAAACGGTCCGTAGTCCATCATGTACATACACGGATTTGCACCGATGCCGAAGGTGAACATACTTCTGTACTGCTTGCTAAGTACCGCATCTCCGCCACTTTTGAAATCAATGCTTATCGGCACGCCTGCATTCATTCCTACGATCTTTTCGGTAAGACCCAGCTTTTTGCTCAATATGGTTTCGCCCACATTAAACTGCATGAAGTTTATCGCCACGTCTATGTTAAGCGCCAGTATACTTTTACTGCTCAATTTGGCAAGTGGCAAATACATACCGCCCACGGCACCCCAGGAGTAGTTGACATCTGTATTAAGCGTCCTAGTCTCTGTACTGTCCACCTGCGGGCCGAAATATTCTACGTAAGGCGGATCGATCTGGTTGCGGTAGTGCTGTGTAAGAGTAGCGCTGGCAAAATTGAGGCAATAACCGACCGAGGCGCGCTGGTGAGTTTTGAAGATCTCTATCCCGTTCTCGGCGCTGTAGGTACCATAGTGGCTGTAGCCATATTGGGCGCTTGCTGCTGCAGCCAGGCCCGCGAATGCAAGGGTGAGGGTTGATAGTTTTGCGAAGTTCATATTGTGTAATTGATTAATAATGAGCGCAAAAATAAAAAAAAGTCGCATTAGAAAATGCAACTTGTTATTTGAAGTGTAAAGGAGAGTGAGTCTTTGGAGGAAAAACCGCCTTTCGGCTTAAGTCCGCCGCGACCAGTAGATGAAAGTGAATGTCTGAAGAAATATTTTCCGAGATAGATCGCTTGACATCCGCATCAAATACCGGCCGCTTTGGTGGACTCGTGGTTTCTCATGGTGAAGGATCGTTTCATGGTGAAAGAAAGCATCCTCATGGTGAAAAGGTCCCCTTGGTCACAGTTTCAGGAACGAGCGTATGACCGTTTCGATGCCTGTCTGCATCCGGATGATATACATGCCGGCGGGCCAGCTTTGTATATCTACCTCAATGCACCCAATGTTGCTGCTGCGGTCATCTTTAGCGGTATATACCGCAGCCCCGGTGACGTTGGTGACAATGGCACAGACTGGTCTGGCAGTTTCCAGTTCGTAATTAATACTTACGCTGTGGCCGGAGGGGTTTGGTAATACGTTGATCATGGTAGTTGGTGTTAGGGTGTAAATCTAATATGACGATGGACGGTTTCGCTCATCAGGAGGCCTCTCAATTGCACAGACTTATAAAAATGCCCGACTGGTATCGTTAAGCTGTTGATTGTCAATTGTTTTTACGGTTGTTATTTGGGTTATTTGTACCCTTAGATCGAGCGATTATTGGCACCGGACTGGTCAAAAAAGGGAGGTTTCTCCCCAAATCGGGGCTAGCGGCCGTTAAAATTTCCGCCAGACAAACTATATACCACGTATGGATCACCGGCGGTGGTGCGAATTAAACGGAAACCGTTGCGCTCTAAAATCTTCCTCGAGCGGGCGTTCAACTCATGGGTATGTGCTTCTATATGAGCCAGTTGCATAACATTTAATGCATATGCGATCCCGGCTTCCAGTGCCTCCTGCATCAGCCCTTTTCCCCAATATTCAGGGTGCAAGCTGAACCCGATCTCGCCGGTATTGGTCTCTTTATCCAGGTTCCAGAGACAGAAACCACCCATCAACGGCTGCTCATCCTTCAGCGCCATGCCCCAGGCTATGAGTTCGTTTTTGGCGATGCCGTCGCTGATCATATTGATCCAGGTCCGGGCATCATCGACCGAGGCTGCAGGCGGGCGGTCAATAAATTCATTCATGGTCTTGTCCGTCCGCTGAAAAAATATCTCGCGGTCGTCGCTCAGTTCAATTTTGCGCAGCACCACGCGGTCGGTGCTCAGTGTCGGGAAGGGGTTGAATTGGCAATGCATATATAAAGCTACAGCTTATCCCAATACCGCCGGTTTGTGCCGCCCGTAATCGCTATTTAACAGAGCTATAGCTTATTGCAGAGCTTGTCGTATAAATTTTTTCATGCAATGCCGATTAAAAGTGCGAACTTTGCACTTCATTAAACCAAGGTTTTTTAAATTATATATGTCCAGGGCGAAAGAAACAGTAGGAAAAAAGGAGAAAGAGAAAAAGAAGGCGCAGAAGAAACGCGCAAAAGAGGAAAAGCGTGAAGAGCGCAAAGTGAATAACAACAAGGGCAAATCGCTCGAGGACATGATGATGTACCTTGACGAGAACGGCAACCTCTCGCCAACCCCTCCCGATCCGGCTAAGAAAGTGGAGATCGAACTGGAAGATATTCAGCTGGGTGCAGCCAAATTCGATCCTGAAGAGGATGGTTTGCGCAAAGGTGTGGTTACGTTTTACAACGAGGCTAAAGGTTACGGTTTCATCAACGACCTTCGCAGCCAGAAAAGCATCTTCTTTCACGCCAACAATTGCACAGAGCCTATCAAAGAGCGCCACAAAGTGAGCTTTGAAATAGAGCAGGGCCCGAAAGGACCTACCGCAGTAAAGGTGTCTGTGATCAAATAACGTCTTATTCTATTAGCAATGCCGGGTTCGCCCGGCATTTATATTTTTGTTGAAATGGCTGCACTTGTGCAGCCATTTTGCTTTATAGCGTTTCGTTAACCTTTATTGTAGTAACTTCAGGGAATTACAATTACTGTATCAGTTTAGAGATCCGACCTTAGGCATTCTTCTTCAGCATTAGCACCTCTGTAGCGCCTTCTTTTTTATTTCTTTTTCCTGGTAGCAAAAACTGCTGATTTTTTTATGCCGATTATTATTTTTTTCATTGCCATTTGGTATCTGTCGCTGTTTTCACAAACGTTCTTCCACCACCGCTATGCCTCGCACGGCGCGTTCAAGATGAGTAAAGGCTGGGAGAAGTTCTTTTTCATATTCACTTACATTACACAAGGTTCACACTATATGAGTCCGCGGGCTTATGCCATTATGCACAGGCTGCACCATGCGCATACCGACACCGAACTCGATCCGCATTCGCCTAACTTTTCATCCAACATCTTCACTATGATGTGGCGTACCAGCATGATCTACCGCGATATATTTCACGGGCGCATGAAGGTGGATGAAAAATACACCAAAAACCTGCCCGAGTGGGGTTGGTTCGACCGTTGGTGTAATTCTGCCTGGTCGCGCGGACTGTGGATAGGTATCTATATTGCCATCTTCGCTACATGGGCTACTTCACCATGGTTATACCTGCTGTTGCCCGTTGTTATCGTTATGGGGGCTTTTCACGGTGCCATCATCAACTGGTTTGCACACAAATTCGGTTACAAGAACTTTATCCTGAAAAATACATCAGAGAACCTGCTGCCGGTAGATATACTGATGCTGGGTGAGTCGTATCACAACAACCACCACAAGCATCCCTCGGCTATCAACTTTGGTGTACGCGGCCACGAGCTCGATCCCGTTTACCCGGTTATCCTGTTCCTGAACTGGCTGGGTGTGATACAAGTATCGAAACTGGCGCCCGTTGCTGTAACAGAAGTAGAGGACTATAATACGCCAAACCACCACCACCACCATTAGGTAGGTATCAACTTATACCTAAGCGGTCCTGAGTTTGAAACTCAGGACCGCTTTTTTGTGTGTCAGGTGTTTCCACCTTTTCGTGATGTCAGGTGTTTCCACCTGACACAGTTTTTTGGTATCAGGGTGATGCCACCCAAAATTTCTATGTTGTTGGCCTGTTCACCACATCCAGTATCCGGAATCTCTTCAGACCTGCAGGTACCTTCCATTGTACTTCCTCTGCTTTACGGAACCCTATCAGCGCGGTGCCCATGGGTGTCAGCACCGAGATCTTGTTCTGCCGCATATCTGCATGTGCAGGCATCACGATGGTGAACTCCATTACCCTGTCAGTGCCCAGGTCCAGCACGCTTACTTTTGAATTAATACGTATGGCGTGTGGCGGAAAGGCGTCTTTACACACTATAACTGCGCGGCTCAATTCATGACTCAGCGTCATTTCGCCATCCTGTGCAGGCAGCGAGCTCATGTACGGCTTTAATAACTTGAAATCCTCTTCGGTCATGATGACCGGGTTCTTTTCATTTGTGCTCATAATTGTGCAATTTTTTGGTTGAAACAATTAGTAAAATGATATCCTCCGCGGGCGCTGGGGCGCCTGCGGTTGTACCGTT
>JAJNBR010000132.1 GCA_021156265.1 Flavipsychrobacter sp. | reverse complement strand
ATAACTTGCGGAGAAAGTGGACTGTATCCCTTTTCAGTTACATCCAGGTAAATCGTCTCATGAAGCTTCGTTTGCCTCCTCTGGTCAATAACAATAGTGCCCGCCAGAAGATCTCCCAACCGCTGGGAATATTTAGTTAGAGCCACCGAAAACACAGCCGCAGCCCCAAGTGTTACGCCTATATCTACTATCCGAAATATCCACCTGAGCAAAAATTGGCTTAACACTGCTTCACGGCCCGAGAGATCGATCACCTTCAGTCCCATGGCCATTTTGCCTACAGACCGGCCCTCTGCAAATATTTCCATTAATAAATGGTAGGAATACGCTGGAATAACCGCAAGTAATAGTGTCACAGAGTCTCCTGCCAGCTCATCTATACTTAACACCGGCAGTATCAACAACGACATAGCATAGATAAAAGAGTATATGATCAGGATATCGATTAGCCACGCTAACAGTCGTTTATAAAAAGGTGCGAGGCTAAACTCCAGATCAATATTAAATGCTGTCGGAACAGTTATTATACTCATTGACACGAACAAATGTAAAAGATATTATTATACCCGTTAACTTTACTTACAGCAATTATCATGCGCGAAGGGCAGTTCATAAAGAGAAATATAGACCGCTGGAAAAGCTATGAAGAACCAACAGGGGACCCGGACGAAGTAGCCCGGCGCTTTACATACCTGGTCGACGATCTGGCATATGCCAAGACTTTCTATCCTGTCAGCAATACAGTCAAATATATAAATGGCCTTGCTGCCAACATATACCTGTCAATCTATAAAAACAAAAAGGAGAAACGCGGCCGTTTTTTTTCGTTCTGGGCAAGCGAACTGCCGCTAGTCGTAGCGCGATACCACAAAACACTACTTTTTACTTTTTTATTCTTCATTTCGTTTATATCGATCGGTGTTTTTTCGTCGATGCACGACCAGTCATTTGTCCGGGCCATTCTTGGCGATGGTTACGTGGATATGACAGAACGAAATATTGCAGCCGGAGATCCCTTTGGCGTGTATAAGCAACAAGATCAGGTACAAATGTTTCTTCGCATCGCTTTCAACAACATAAGGGTTGCTTTCTATTGTTTTGCAATGGGCGTATTTGCCGGCGTGGGCACGCTATATGTACTATTCCAAAACGGTTTAATGCTCGGTGTATTCGAACATCTTTTTTTTAAACATGGGCTAGGTCTCCAATCAATCCTGGTCGTATTTATACACGGCACGCTCGAGATATCTGCTATTGTTATTGCCGGTGCCGCCGGGATGATTATTGGCAATGCCATTTTGTTTCCCAAAACCTATACCCGGCTACAGTCTGTAACCATGGCCGCAAAAGACGCTGTAAAAATAATAGCCGGCCTGGTGCCTATTTTCATTATCGCCGCTTTCTTTGAGGGATTCATAACCCGCCACACAAATATTCCGGCATGGTTGAGTATATCGATACTGGCATTATCGTTGCTCTTTATTCTTTGGTATTTTGTTTTTTACCCCAAAATGCTCAGCAGGAAGACAAAAACATGAAGCGGCCCACAGCACTGATGCGAACCTTGATCGCGACGACCTTGTCGGTAGCCGCACGGCTAGCGTATGCGACAGCTGACATTTCCGCCGGTTGGGCAAGGCTCACCGATGACCCCGCATTTCATTATAAGAATTCGAGAGAAGCACAGCAAAAACTGCCGCAACCTCAGGAGAATCTTCTCAATAAGATCGGCAGCATTCTGATAGATTTTTTCACAAGTCCGATAGGTAAATTTATCGGCTGGGTTATCTTTTTTGCACTCATCGCCTGGACTTTATTTAAAGTGTTTTTCAACAACGACGGATGGCTGTTTGCCAGGAAAGCAAAAAGTATTGATAAACCAGCGCTGGAAAATGTCGAAGAAGACAATATGATCGATACCGACTGGGAACATCAACTTGACCGGGCTATGCAGGAATCCGATGCACGTTTAGCCATACGATTTAGTTTCATGCGATCATTGCAACTGCTACAGTTAAATGGTCTTATCCACTTCCAGGATAATAAGACAAACGCTGATTATTACCGTGAACTAGGCAAAGCCGAGCTCAAAAATGATTTCAAACAACTCAGCAAACAGTATGAACACACGTGGTATGGACAGTTGGATGTTTCTGACGACGCTTATCGCACCTATATGACCACATTCAACGACCTGAAAAACAGACTGCGGCAATCATGAAGCAATTTTTCAGAATAATTGGTGTGGTAACCTTTTTCGCAATTTGCGGCTGCCATTCCGACAAACGGGTCAATTGGCAGATCACTCTTGAAAATGACAACAAAGAACCATACGGGAGTTACCTGGCCTTTCAATCACTTAAATACTATTTTCCCAATGCGAAGATCAACTCGCTCTCAAAAGGATTTCGGTATACGGGGATTGACAATAGTGCAAAGCCGACACCGGGCAAAAAGTTGCTAATACTATTAGGTCTCGATTTTTACGTATCTAAAGCGGAGCTTGACACGCTCATGAGCTTTGCCCAGAAAGGTAACGAGGTTATGATCTTTTGCAGCGATCTCGACGAGAAGATCGAACATACACTTGGCTGTTATAAGCAGGCTAATAACCTGGAAGAGATAAAACTGACAGAGTTCAATACCGGCAGGCAGAATATTGATGCGCTAAGTCTTGCGGTACAACCAGGACAAAAATTTGGGTATGAGGGTCGGTCGCTGCAGGGGCACTTTCTACTAAAGAACCTGCACACTGACAATACCCTTCTTTCAGGCAAGCTTACCGCCACCCGTCCCGACACCCTGGGCTTCTACAAAAAAACACCAAATTTTTTAAGATACACGGTCGGTAACGGCCATATTACCCTGCATGCCGCCCCGCTCGTTATGAGCAATTACTTCTTACTACAGAAAAACAACCGGCGATATCTTGACGGCATATGGCAATCGATACCGGGAGGAATTAACCAGATATATTGGAGTCAGTATTTTAAACACAACGGCAGCGAATCAAATTTTGGAGTGTTACTTAAATACCCGGCTACCCGCTGGGCGCTCGTTGCCGCAGCGTTTACGTTATTGGCCTACGTTGCGTTTGAAAGTAAACGTCGCCAGCGAATAATTCCAGTTATTGCGAAACCGGAAAATAGCTCTGTGTCTTTTGTTGAAACAGTGGGACGGTTGTATTATAACACGGGCGACCACAACGGCATTGCCGAAAAGATGATCCAGCATTTCCTGGAATGGGTAAGGGTGCATTATTATTTAAACACCAGTGAACTCAACACCCATTTCGCCACGCAACTGGCAAATAAGTCGGGCATAGACTTGACAGAAGCGCAACAGCTGGTGAAAACCATTCACGATATCAAGCTTAGAAATATTAGCATGGATGAAATAACTTTAGCAACGCTACATCAGCGTTTTGAGCAATTGTATCACAATTACCGCAGCAAAAATGGAAATCCACGACACCAATCAGCCACAACATATTGAAACAGCCCCGCTTATTCAACTCGTTGAGGATGTACAAAAGCAAATTGAAACAGTAGTAGTTGGCCAACGACCAATGATCGAACTACTGCTG
The DNA here is from genome assembly GCA_021156265.1 of Flavipsychrobacter sp. GTDB lineage: Bacteria > Bacteroidota > Bacteroidia > Chitinophagales > Chitinophagaceae > Polluticoccus. The sequence goes on along the minus strand of JAJNBR010000132.1, from coordinate 4,019 downwards.
GCAGGATTACTAGCCGACGGTCACATATTGATCGAAGGCGTACCGGGAGTAGCTAAGACGCTCACCGCTAAGCTGTTAGCACGACTGATCAATGCTCATTTTTCCAGGATACAATTTACGCCCGATCTTATGCCTAGCGACGTACTGGGCACTAGCGTATTCAACCCGCAAACAGCCAGTTTTCAATTTAAGGCCGGACCAATATTCGGAAATATTGTCCTTATAGACGAAATAAACCGCGCACCGGCAAAAACTCAGGCGGCACTATTTGAGGTAATGGAGGAACGCCAGGTAACGATAGATGGGGTATCGCATCATCTTCATGCCCCATTTATGGTTATAGCAACCCAAAATCCTATAGAGCATGAGGGCACTTATCGCCTACCAGAAGCACAACTCGATCGTTTCCTGTTGAAAATAGTTGTTGGCTATCCCAGCATTGAAGAGGAAATAACTATCCTGGAACGCAACAATGTACAACCTCCTGCGGAGCTATTGCAATCTATTAAGCCTATTGTTACCACGGAAGTACTCCAATACGCCCGCAGCCAGGTACGAAATGTGCACATAGAACCTCGGCTGATACGATTTATTGCACAATTGGTGCAGGAAACCCGGACAGATAAATCGCTCTATATAGGCGCATCGCCACGTGCATCAGTTGCATTGCTTCAACTGTCTAAGGCTATAAGCGTTCTTCGCGAACGCAGCTTCGTGATCCCGGAAGACGTTTTAATGGCAGCACCCGCCGTATTACGCCATCGCATCAGCCTCACACCCGAACGCGAGATGGAGGGTGCAACTCCCGATGATATTCTGAAGGAAATTGTTGCCAGACTGGAAATTCCGAGGTAAAAAATGTTTCGCTACTACATAGGAGATCTGTTCTTGTCAGGGCGTTGGTACCTGATGATGACTGGCGTTGTCGCAGGTTTTCTCCTATCGTTCTTTTTTCCGGTGTTATATCCCGCAGCTGTCGTTTATGCGGTGTTTTCCATCATACTGTCAATAGCCGATTATATACTTCTGTTTTCCGGGAACCGGAGTATCCGGATTCACAGAGAATTACAACAACGGTTCAGTATGGGCGACGACAACACTATAACACTTCACATCTCCAACGCTTTTCCATTTACTGTGAACGTATCTCTTGTCGAAGAAGTTCCCGAGCAATTTCAGTTAAGAAACTTTCAGCTGCTATTCAAACTGGCACCGGGACAAAGCATTGAAAGATCGCTTACGCTGAACCCGAAGACTCGTGGCGAATATGAATTCGGTGATACGATGTCGTATGTTTCATCTCCTTTTCACTTATTACAAAGGCGCATAAGAGCCAAAAACCCGACAACAGTAAAGGTATATCCTTCTTTTCAACAGCTGAAAAAATACCAGTTGCTGGCCCTTAGCAATGCCTCGCAGACCGGCGTAAAAAAAACACGTCGTGTCGGCCACAGCATGGAGTTTGAAAAGATCAAAAACTATGTACATGGCGATGATGTGCGAACTATAAACTGGAAAGCAACTGCTCGTAGTGGAAGCATGATGGTGAACACATTCAGCGACACGCGTCAGCAACAGGTGTATTGCCTGGTAGATAAAGGCCGCGCAATGAAAATGCCTTTCGACGGCATGAGTCTTCTCGATTATTCGATCAACTCAGCACTGGCCTTATCCAATATCATACTGTCAAAATATGATCGTGCCGGACTGATTACCTTCAGCAATAAAATCAGTGAGATCGTTCCGGCTGAGAGACGGGCAGGTCAAATCAATTTTATTTTGGAATCCTTGTATCGCCAGCAAACTGATTTCAAAGAAAGCGATTACGAATCTCTTTCACATTTTTTATCCAAAAAGATCAGCCAGCGCAGCTGCCTGCTCCTATTTACCAACTTTGAAACGTTAGCGGCTCTAGAAAGGCAGTTGCCGCACCTAAAACGAATTGCCAACCGGCATCTGCTGTGTGTTATCTTTTTTCAAAACACGCTTTTGGAACAAATTCATACTACCCAGCCAGACAACACCGAGGGTATTTACATAAAGACCATAGCTGACAGGTTTGCCTACGAAAAACGACAAATCGTAAAGGAACTTCGACGTCATGGCATAGTTGCTATTCTGACTACTCCCAAAGACCTTACGGTCGACACGATCAATAAGTATCTTGAGTTAAAATCCAGGCACCTTCTGTAAGCTTGTCACAAAACAGTTTGCAGGAAGCTATTTTTTTATGGCAGGCTTTTTTATTTTAGCAAGCGTTTTGATCGCGGTTATGCGTAATACCCTTTATAGTGCTTTCTTCGTCACTGCCCTTTGGCTCTGTGCCCTCTCGTCCTGCAAAAAAGAAAAGCTCGACTGGCAGCAGGTGCAAGAGCTGGAAAGTCATTGCGATCATCGCCTTAACAACATCTATTTTCTAAATGACACGCTTGGCTACGTAGTAGGCGGTGTGCGTTTTGATAAGGGTACCATACTTGTGACCAAAGATGGCGGCAACACCTGGCAATTACGCGACCTTCCCGAGGCCGGCAAAAGCATATTCGGCATTGCACAAAAACCGACAGGCGAGGTAATGGCAGTTGCCTTTGACGGCAAACTGTTAAAAACAATCGACGACGGTGACAATTGGAGCTCTTTCCAAATGAACAGCTACCAGCCTTACAAAGACCTTAGTTTCATCGAGCCATCAACAGGTATCATTATCGGTGGCATTAGCTTTAATTACGGGGTCATGGCATACATCAACGACCAGAATGATATCTACCGTTACGACACATTTGCCTATGAACTGAACGATATTGAAATGCTGAATAACCGAACCGGCTACATAAGCGGTTACGGTACGGTGATGAAAACGGATGACGGCGCTGTAACATGGACACTTCAGGATATAAAAAACGATAATTTCACTGCTATATATGCGCAAAGCGAACACGAGTTATGGGTTTGCGGGTATAACGGAAGTGTTTTTCACACGTCCAACGGCGGTGAAACCTGGGAAAAACTACGTTCGGGCAACGATATCAAAAAGCCCAGGTACCACCTGCTTGATATTTACTTTAAAGATCATAACAACGGCTGGGCAGTAGGAGAAGAAGGTGTTATCATCCACACCGAGGATGGTGGCCGAAATTGGAGTTTATATAGAAAAATCACTGACGCGGCGCTCCGGTGCATCACCCAAACTCCCGACGGAAACCTCATCGTATGCGGAGATAATGGGAGTTTGTATAAACTATTGGCACACTAGCGGCTAAATACCTTTAGGCTTTTGCCTGTTTACTTATTATTTTTGCACACATTTTTCCGGTATTCACCGGAACAGCTAATCATAATCTAGTATTAATGCAAGCAACACTAAGCGAACAGGAAGTTGTCCGCAGAGAAAAACTGAAGGAATTACAGGATCTGGGGATCGACCCGTACCCTGCCCCGCTGTTTGAGGTCACTCACACTGCCAGCCAGATAAAGGAGCACTATACAGACGAAAAACAGGAAGAATATAAGCATGTATCGATAGCAGGTCGCATCATGAGCGTACGCGATATGGGTAAGGCAAATTTTGCCGTGATCCAGGATAGCACCGGCCGTATCCAGCTCTATATCAAGCGTGATGATCTGTGCCCGGACGAAGACAAAACACTCTACAACACCGTTTGGAAAAAGCTGATGGATCTTGGTGACGTGATTGGCGTAAAAGGTTATGTTTTTACGACTAAGACCGGCGAAACATCAATACATGTTGAAAAGTTTACCCTGCTTGCCAAAGCACTACGTCCATTACCGGTTGTGAGAGAGAAAGACGGCGAAGTATTTGATGCAGTAACCGACCTGGAATTTAGGTATCGTCAACGGTATGCTGACCTTATCGTCAACCCCGGCGTACGTGAGACTTTCACCCGCATCACTAAGATGAAAAATGCGATTCGTTCGTTCCTTAATGACCGTGGCGCACTTGAGGTTGACACACCTGTGCTGCAAAGCATACCCGGCGGTGCTATAGCCCGCCCGTTCGTGAC
>JAJNBR010000131.1 GCA_021156265.1 Flavipsychrobacter sp. | reverse complement strand
TTGCGTTCGCGCAGTGGCGGCACCTCTATGCTAAACTCGTTGAACCTGTGATACAGATCTTCCCTGAACTTACCGTTCCGGGCGGCCTCCCATAATCTTTCGTTACTTGCTATAATAAAGCGAAGATCGAGCTCAATGTCCTTGTTGCCACCCACACGTCTTATCTTACGCTCCTGTACACAACGCAGCAATGAAACCTGTATGTCATACGAAAGGTTTGCGATCTCGTCAAGGAAAATGGTGCCTTCATTGGCTATCTCCATACTACCTATCTTTTGATTCAATGCACCGGTAAATGAACCTTTTTCGTGTCCAAACAACTCACTGCCGGCCAGCTCTTTCGACAAAGCGCCGCAGTCGATAGCGACGAAGGGCTTATTGGCGCGTTTGCTTTTCCGATGTATCTGCTGGGCGATCGCTTCTTTACCACTACCGCTCTCACCATAGATGATAACGCTGTAGTTGGTAGGCGACACCAGGTCTATTTGCTTCATTATCTGGGCAAACTGCGGACTATTACCCATTATGTACTGGCCGTCGCCCGACGACATTTGTTTAGCCTTTGGTGCACTGGGCGATGATGCAGGAGCGCCCGCACTGGCAGGTGTATATGTTTTTGCCGGCGATTGCTCTTCCGGACCTTCCGCAAGGGCTTTTTTGATTGTGAGGAGTATTTCGTCCGGAAACAGCGGCTTAGTTACATAGTCGTATGCACCTAGTTTCATTACTTCCACCGCATCTTTTACATCGCTATAGCCCGTGATGATGATAACAGGCGCGGCGGGGTGCATTTCCTTTATTTTTCCTAACAGTTCCACACCGGTCATATCCTCCAATCTAAAATCGCACAGCACAAGGCTGGGCTGATGCTTCTTCATCCATTCTATCGCGGCACTGCCGCTGTTGACGCCTGTTACTTCATAGCCATTCCGGGTAAGGAAACGGTTAAGCAGCATGCACATGTCATTGTCATCATCAATTACAAGAATTTTGGTCATAAATCTCGGTTCTACGTTGTGTGTTTCGGTAATATATTGAAATAAATAGTTCTTTAAAAATCTATGCCCACACCGCCCTGATCTGTGCGATCGGAATACGCAACTGCTCACGGTACTTGGCTACCGTACGGCGTGCAATATTATACCCCTTTGCAGAAAGTATGTTCACCAGTTGCTGATCTGTATAAGGATGACGCTTGTCCTCGCCGGAAATGGCTTCCTCTATCACTGACTGGATCACTTTATTGCTGATCACTTCTCCTTTTTTGTCTGCAATACCTTCACTAAACAGGTCTTTCAGGTATAAAAGGCCGAAATGGGTCTCAGCATACTTGTTGCTGGTTATCCTTGAAACGGTTGATATATCCAGGCCCGACATGTCGGCAACATTACGCAACACCATTGGTTTTAGCAGGCGGATATCCCCTTCTTCAAAATAATCGCGCTGGATGTTGACAATACACTGCATGATACGCAGCATGGTGTCTTCACGCTGTTTTACCGCATTTACAAACCACTGCGCTGATTGCAGCTTACTTTTTACGTATTGTGTAGAGGACCGGTCTTTGGCTGCGCTGCATTGCTGCGCCAGCTGGTCGTATAGCGACTGGTTCACAAACACCGCCCCAGAGCGCGAAGAATACAGGTGCACCTGGATAGTGTCACCATAACGCGTTACGATGAAGTCCGGAATGATAGTATTTTTCGGCTCGCAGCTCGATGCTGTCTCCGATACGGGATAAAACTTCAGTGAACCAATGAAGTTCAGGATCACTCTCAGCTCTTCCTCATCTATGTTAAGCGCATGGTGTATTTTTTCAAACTGGCGGTGCATAAGATCGTTATAGTGATCCTGTACCAGCCTCACTGCATATTTCACATCGGGGCGGCGGGCATCCATAGATTTTAACTGCAGCAGCAGGCATTCCTGGATATTGCAAGCACCTATTCCTATCGGGTCCAGTGTCTGTACTATTGCCAACCCCCTTTTTATAGTCTCTACATCTACCAGGCTTTGCTTATGAAATGAATAGTCGTCGGCCACTTCATCAAGTGGTTTATCCATCAACCCCTGGTTATTGAGGACATCAATTATATATTCAGCTACTTCCCGGTCGTCTTCGGTTACATCAAGCAACCGCAGTTGCTGTTTGGCATCGTCTTTAAAATGGTTCACGCTGCTCAGCGCCATGTTAGGCGTCTGCTCTGTGCTGAAATAATTCTGGTATTCGTGCTTGTAATCCGGTACGTCATCATAACCGTACTCCTCCCAGTCCTGGTAATCCTGGGCGTCTGTCAACGACTTGTTTGCTTCATCAGTTGCATCTTCGGTCGCGGCGTCCAGAAAAGGGTTTTCTTCCAGTTCGTTCTTGATGCGTTGCTCCAGTTCCAGCGTATTAAGAAAATATAGATTAAGGAGTTGTATCTGCTGGGGTAATATTTTGAGCTGTTGTTTCTGTGTTTGCTGCTGTGAGATCATAGATTTTGGCTTTCGATTACTATCTATATAAGGCAACCTTGACGCCAAATTTTTTGAAGTATCCATTTTTTTAATTTACATGGATTAAGCACTGAAACACAGTTGCCAATAGATAGGACGGTTTCTGAACTGTTAAGAGTTTGTTTTAATCACTGTTTTTTAAGCAGTTACATGAGGAATAAGTTCTACAAAATGTAGAGATTTAATTCAAATGAAAAAGAAATTCAGGGTCATAATCAGTGGGTTCGTTATCTCATTTGTGATAATGGCTGCGCTGTCAATCTATTCGCTAAAGCAGTTTGGAGCGCTGAGAGACTATTCTAACCAGGTTGACCATACGAACAGGGTTATTACACAGCTTTACCGGCTAGAGAGCCTCCTGAAGGAGTTGGACATTAAGGAACGGGGCTATATGCTCACCCATGACAGCACTTACGTGCAGGAGCTGATGCAGGCCTCACGACATATACAGCCTACTATTGACAATGTGAAGGTCCTGACCAAGGACAATGAAGTGCAGGCGAAGACTTTTGTATTACTGAGAAGTTCGATCGCGCTCCGGCTGTCTGACATTAAGGATAACCTTAGATATGCCGACACTAGTAAAAACCCGGGCATCTCGCCCTATTACTTCCAGGGCAGGGAACGGAAGCTGGAAAGTATCAGCTTCATTGGCCAAATGCTGAAAAGAGAAGACAAAATGCTGCGCGAGAAGTTTGAAAGCAAGCGATATTACCAGCAAATAGCCTCTAATACATTGATCTATCTGCTGGTTGTTTTTGGCCTCGTTACCCAGGCGTTATTCCTGTTGATGATAAAAGAACTGAGGATACGACTGAGCGCCCAGGAAGAATTGCAAACTAAGCTTGTAGATCTGAAACGTTCGCATGCGGAATTGGAGCAGATCGCCTTTGCGGCTTCGCACGATCTCCAGGAACCTTTACGCAAGATCAGGATCTTCAGCAACAGGCTACTCATGCTGAAAGATGCCGAAAATCCCGAAATAAAAGATACCGTTGACAGGATCTCGGCTTCGGCGGGACGTATGCAGGAGCTAATAGACGACATGGTGAACCTTACCAGCCTTATAAAGGAAGAAGGTGAAAAAGAACCGGTAGATCTGAATGCCACCCTGAAAAATGTGCTTACCGAACTGGACGAAGGCATAAAAGAACAGAATGCAGTGATACACCGCGAAGTATTGCCGGAGCTGAGAGGATATCCCCGACAGTTTTATATCCTGTTCAAATCTCTGCTCGACAACTCCCTAAAATTTACACGCGACGACGTTCAACCGGTTATTGCTGTCCGTGCCGATAAAGTAGCCGGCGATGAATTGACCCATATAAGCAAAGATCTCGCTTCAAAGTTGTTTTACCGGATCACGATCTCAGACAATGGTATCGGATTCGACAACCAATTCATCTCCAAAATGTTCCAGATATTCCAACGGCTGCACACCCAGCAGTCGGAATTTGAGGGAAAGGGAATAGGCCTTGCTATATGCCAGCGCATTATGGTAAATCATGAAGGATATATAGTGGCAAACGGCCATCCAGATGTCGGCGCCACTTTCAAACTGTTTTTCCCAGTGCAGTGATTAACCGTTCACAACGTCGCCGCCATTGATATGCAGGATCTGCCCGGTCATATAGGAGCTATCATCTGAGGCCAGGTAAACGTATGCAGGAGCGATCTCGTTGGGATAACCTGCCCTGCCAAGGGGTGTGTCTTTCCCGAACTTTTCGAGATGCTCCTTGTCAAAACTGTAGACAACAAGGGGTGTCCACACCGGACCCGGAGCTACACCGTTCACACGAATTTTCTTTTCTGCCAGATTTTTTGCCAGGGAACGAGTGAAAGAAACGATTGCTCCCTTTGTAGACGCATAATCGATCAGGTGTTCGCTCCCGCGATAGGCGGTGACTGACGTGGTGTTGATGATCGTACTGCCCTCTTCCATGATCTCCAGCGCGGCCTGTGTAAAGTAGAAGAAGGAAAAAATATTTACCTCAAACGTCCGGATCAGCTGCGAGGTTTCGATATTCCTTACGTCTTCGTCATCTTCGTGCGTACCGGCATTGTTCACCAGTATATCCAACTTCTTCAGTTCTTTATGGGTCATTGCCACAACCTCTTTGCAGAAACCCTCGTCGCTGATATCGCCTTTAAAGAGCAGACATTTACGCCCTTCGCTCTCCACCATTTGTTGCGTTTCAATGGCGTCGTCATCGCTTTTCAGATAAACGATAGATACGTCTGCCCCTTCTCGCGCGTAGTGCACTGCAACAGAGCGACCAATGCCGCTATCACCCCCGGTCACAATAGCCACTTTACCTTTCAACTTGCCGCTGCCTTTATAATGATCTTTTACAGCAGGTTGATCCAAGTGGTGCTGAAACTGTTTTTTTTCTGCTGTTTTGATATCGGTTTGCTTTTTGTCAGGCATTGTATTACTTCTTTCCGTATCTCCCGTAAAATCTGTTCCACGCAAAAAAAGACAGCCTGTCGGGCTGTCTTTTTTGTGTTCACTTACTTATATTACTCAATATCGGGCTTCTGTTCTTCTTTCTCCGCGCTATCTCTGTGCACTTCCTTCTTATTCATGTCTTCAACTTCACGAATGAACTTATTTACATTTTCGTCGGCGTAGGGTCCGTACGCATCGATCAGCGTACCCTTGTCACCTGATGACGTCTCCATTACATATAAGATCGAGCTGTCCGCAGGATCCGATTCACCCTCAAAGCGGTAAAAGTTTACAACCTTCACGTCTGCCGGAGTAAAATATTTATCTGTCGAACAAGAATACAGTCCACGTTGGGTGACTTTGAAGCTGTCTGTATAACCATCCTTTACCACTTTGTTTACACAAGCTGTAAGCGTGTTCATAAACGTGGCCTTATCATTAGCTTCATTATATTGTTGAGAATGCATAACTCTCCGTTTTAATTATCATTACTAAAGAAAAATCTCTGCCAGTTTCAGCGACTATTTCTTAATTATTCTCACGCCCCCTTTACCAGTGGAAATCAACGATATATAGATGACCCTCTTTTCAACTTCATTTTTGCTTAACAGTTCTGAAACACAGCTATAACGCGAAATGTAGAAAAGGCTCTACAGCAGAAGAGCACAATAAATTTATTTTCAACGAAATAAGAATAGAACCTATATTTTATAAAATATGAAGGGCCGGTTACAATTGTAGCCGACCCTTGCTCTATTTACCAGACCCCCAGTCTTAAATTATTTATTAAACTTTTGCTGTAGTTTTTTCGACATTTCCAGATGCTCGCGCAATGTTGGCAGTGCCTTGCTGATCATTGATTTAAGCTCAGCATCCTGCACATCTTTTTCAGCGTCCTCAAATTTCTTAATGTCACGCTCATGGTCGTCCACCATGTCATTTACCCACTTTTTATCCCAGTCTGCACCTTTTGCAGCGTCATGATCGTCATGATCTGCGTCAGCCGTATCCAGCTCTATATTCTTTTTTGAAGCATAAGCCTTCATTTCATTAGCCAGCTTTTTGTGATCGGCTTCCATTTTCTTTGCCGCGCTCTTAAGCTCTGCATCAGTGCCTTTGGTCTTACCGTCTGCTAGCATATGCAGCTCCATATTGTTCGACTTTACGGCCTCCCGTACGAAGTCGGCATCGTCATCAGCATCGTTATAACCCATGCTGTCAACAGAAGCCTCGATCTTGCTGCCTATCGTATCAGCACGTTCCTCAATCTTTTCACTGGTTGTACTATCGCATGAAGCAAGGAAAAATGTTCCTGCAAGTATTATGTTTCCGATAATAATGAGTTTTTTCATGTAGTTGTTATCAATTTATGAGGTTAAAGATTAAACATGGGTAGTTTAGCGGCCCATTGAATCTTGAGCATCGCGGTATTTCTTTATCAGGTCGTGTGAGCTCCTCAGCGAGTGATGCTGATCATTGATAACACTGCGCACCTCAGGACTCAGTTCATTATCTGAATGTAACGCGGCCTCGTAGGCGCGTAGCGCTGCATCTTCGCCAAATTCGCACGAAGACAAAATAGCTTTTCTGTCGCTGCCGGTAAATGTGGCTTTTACATCCATCCACGCGCGGTATATTTTGCCTGATGTTGTAGTACCTTCTTCTGCCTCACCGCCGCACTCTCGAACTTTGCTGACCAGTTCCTGCTTGTACTGTTCGCTTTCACGTATCATTCCTTCAAAAGTTGCTTTCAGGTCTACATCCAGGTCTTTTGCTTCGTTTATCGCGCGCTCATAGCCGGCTATCCTGTCGTTGTTAACCTTCACTAAGTCATTTAGTATCTCCACAGAGGTTTCCTGATTTTGCATAAAAAAGTATTTAGATGGTTTAACCGAGGTGTTAAAAAACTATGCCATATGAAGAGTATAATTCAAAGCCAGCTGCTTTTATGGCACCCGGGCAGCACCATAAGCTAGTTGTATCATAATCAACGCGAAAAAATCGCTTATTTTGCGATGCAATTAACTGACATGGTCACCGCACTAGAGATTCTCAAATACACAATTCCGGCGCTTATCGTTTTGATAAGCAGCTACATGATCGTAAAACGCTTCCTGGTTTCCGAGATCACCCGCAAGCAGCTGGCGCTCTTCCAGGACGGCCAGGAAACGACCATGCGCCTACGCCTGCAGGCATACGAGCGTCTCGTACTCTTCATCGAGCGTATCCATCCCCGCCAGATCATCCCAAGGGTCTACCAGTCGGGGATGACCGTAAACGATCTCCAGCAGAGCCTTGTATTCAACATTAAAACCGAATTTGAGCATAACCTGTCGCAACAGATATACGTATCTAAGCAGGTATGGGATACCGTAAAGGGTGTAAAAGAGCAGGAGATCAACATGATCAACCAGATAGCCAAACAACTGCAACCCGATGCACCCGCCCATGAATTGCACGGACGTATAGTAGATTTTGTACTGACAACCGAAACATTGCCGACCGAAGTGGCACTCGATATGATTAACGAAGAAGCAAAAAAAATGCTTTCATATAACGGTCGATAGTCTTCTATTTAAAAACTTATCAGTGAGCGACAAGAAGTTTATAACCGACGCAGGTATCGAAATAAAGCAGCTATACGACCAACCGGTAACCATGAATGAGAAACCGGGAGA
>JAJNBR010000130.1 GCA_021156265.1 Flavipsychrobacter sp. | reverse complement strand
TTGTCATGCGCTACCATGTACAGTTTACCACCCATCTCGCGAAGTGCAGCAATAGCCGGCGCCGTCGTCAGCCCTGCCGGAAAGAACTGCTTTACAACTTGCGTTCCGCCCGCAGTGCCATCGCTAGTCCATAACCTGACGTCATCTGTCAGATAGAATTTACCATTGAATTCAAAATTTCCGGTTATTCCGCCGATACTGGTATCTGTTAGGTAGTTAGGAAATGAACGGGCCAGCTTGGGCGTGTACTGCTGCGCATTGGCAAAGGACAAGATGCCGGGAAACGCAAGCAGCGATAGTGCAAGTTTCTTCATATAGGAGGATTTATGAGTAAATAATATTCTAAAGATATATGAATCTCGTTAAGATGGAAAAGCCGGCTGGCATGTTTTTATAGCCTGTTAGTGCACAGTTGCGGGCAGAAGGATCGCTATGCGCGTGCCATGATTTTTTTATTGTAAATCATCTCTTTATGAAAGAACAGTTGACCCACAGGGATACACATTCGCTCTATTTTGAAGTAGCCCCGCATGTTTGGGGTACGAAAGACATTTTTGTGAACATGTACATGGTGCAAAACCCGGAAGATAATTCCTGGGTGCTTATCGATGCAGGCCTGAAGTCATCGGCGCCTAAGATCAAAAAAATGGCCGCCGAGTTGTTTGGCCCAGATAGCAAGCCCAATGCTATATTGCTGACCCATGGCCATTTTGACCATGTGGGTTCCCTGCAGAAACTGGCAGACGAATGGGACGTGCCGGTTTATGTACACTATCTCGAGCTGCCATACCTGAGCGGCAGGTCATCTTATCCTCCGGCCGATCCCAGGTCAAGCAGTGGCCTGATGGCTAAGGTGTCGTGGATGTACCCGAAAAAACCAATCAATGTAGAACACAGGCTGCATATACTACCGCCTGACGGCCGCGTACCCTTTCTGCCGGGCTGGATATATATCAATACGCCTGGGCACGCGCCGGGGCATGTGAGCTACTTCCGTCAACGTGATAAAATACTGATAGCAGGCGATGCATTTACCACTACAAAACCTGAATCGGTGATGTCGGTAATGCTGCAAAGGAAAAAACTATCTGGACCGCCAAAATATTTCACTTACGACTGGACGGCTGCAGGTGTATCGGTTAAAAACCTGGCAGAGCTGGAGCCCGCGGTGGTTGCAACAGGACATGGGCAGCCTATGAGTGGCGATGAAATGCGTATAGAGCTGACCAACCTGGCAGTGCATTTTAATGACCTGGCAGTACCTAACAAGGGCCGTTACGTAGATGACCCTGCGGTGGCAGACGCGAGTGGCTTTAAATACATTCCGCCGAAACCCAAAGACAATACGGTGTTATTGCTGGCCATTGGTGTTGGACTGGTAGCCGCGGCGGGTGTGTACTTTCTAACCAGGAGTGCGAACCAGAAAAGAAAGCCGAAGAGCTTTTGGGATAAACTGGCCGGTGAATACCTGCCGAAAAAATTAAGGGATGCGTTATAGCATCCCTTTTTTTATTCTTCAACCAGTTTGATACCGGTTTTGGTAAGTTCTATCTGTTTTTGTTTATACAAAGCGCCAACGGTCATTTTAAACGTCTTCTTACTCATGCCGAAGAAATCATAAATGTCCTCCGGGTCCGACTTATCATGGTAGGGTAGGTAGCCGTCATTCTCTTTCAGCAGGCGCAATATTTTTTCTGCTTCTCCTTCTACCTTTTTATAACCTCGTTCACCCAGTACAACGTCTATCTTATTGTCCTCGCGTATGGTTTTAACAAAGCCTGTTTCCTTATCACCTATTTCCAGGTCGCGAAATACTTCGTTGTAATGCAGCACGCCAAGGTGGCGGCTATTGATGATAACTTTGTAGCCAATATCCGTCCGCTGATAAACCAGCAGGTCTACCGGGTCCATCTCTTTTACTGTAAGATCATGATTGCTTAAAAAACGGGAAATACGGGCAGTTGCCGCGATACGTCCGGTCTGCTCATCGATATACAGCATCACCAGGTGATGTTGTCCTTTCTGCATCCTGAGCTCCTGCTGCGACAAGGGAACGAACAGGTCTTTCATCAAGCCCCAATCAAGGAAAGCGCCATGGTTGGTAGTATCTACCACTTCCATCATGGCTATTTCACCTACTATGGCTTTAGGTCTTTGCGTAGTAGCAATAACGCGGTTTTCCGAATCGTGGTACAGGAAAACTTCTAACTCATCGCCCTCCTGAATACCTTTCGGAACAAATCTTTTCGGGAGCAGTATCTCTTCCCCTTTTCCGTCGTCAAGGTACACGCCAAAATCCAGTTCTTTGATAACCTTCAGGTTGTTATACCTGCCAATTTCTGCCATAACAATTAATGAAGTGGCGAAGGTATGTCTTTATTGCTATTGTTTTCCCGCGTCATCGTCAGCAGGCAAACAGACTCCTGGTTGGCATTTATAGTAAAAGGAATATGCTCGTGCAGCATCACCATCTGCCCGCGGGTAAGCTCAAGAACATCGCTCCCTGCCGAGAATCTGATGCTGCCATCCAGCACCTGCAGATTCATCACTCCTGTGCCATCAACCGTGGCAGGTGTAGTTTCGGTGCCGGCGTGCAATGCCATCAGTACTACGGTGAGCTGGTCAGTTTTAAAAACGGTAATTGAATTGCGTTCGTTTTTCTGCCACGCTTCTTCCAGCATCAGTTGCTCGGTAAAGGCGTGCAGATCAACCGGTACCACAGGCGCATCTATCGGGCGTTCGCCCCATGGGCGGTTGATGGTTGAATCGTTGTGTTTTATTTCCATAAAAACCGTTTTACTGATCTATTCGTATAAATATTGTTCCATTTGCGGCCCGATATTAAAAAACAATTAAATGTCGATTTGTTAATGAGATTAACAATTGTTTAAAACCGGCAAATTATATTTGAAGCCGGATTGGTGAACAACACCGAGATAAGCCGATAAGAACAGAGTGCATTGTTTACTTAATCAAATGTTTTTTTGTATGACCCCGACGAAGCGCAGGAGAGAATCAGCCTTAAAAAGCTTTTTTAAGGCCTTACTGATCAGGATACTGAGAAGTATTTTTGAAAGGAAAGATGAAGGTGCAGTAACACAATAGAGTTACACTTTTGTCGCTCCGCCGTACATCTGCTCTATCATACGTACCACTTCACAGCCTTCGGCAGCACTGGTCATTACTGCCTGCCCATGGTGTAATACATCTACTACGTTTTGTATCACTTTATCATGGTTGCTCATTGAGCCTTGGTACAATCCGTAATTGTTGGCCTTGGCGCTGATGTTTATTTCGGGCAGCCTGGCCGTTTCCAGCTTCTGGTATTCTATCGTATTCAGGTATTGGCCGCCTATCTTCACCGTGCCTTTTTCAGCAAAGATCGTGATCGAGCCCTCCATATTGCTCTCATAAGAGCAGGTAGTAAAATTGAAATTGATAATAGTACCGTTCTCGCCCCTTAACACAAAGCTTCCCGTATCTTCTACTTCGGTATTGTGCTGGTGAGCAAAATTGTGTATCCATCCTTCCACTTTCTCCACTTTACCATTCAGGTAATACAGGATATCGACAAAATGGCTGAACTGGGTGAACAGGCAACCGCCATCTTTGTTCTTTGTTCCGCGCCAGTCGCTTTCGGCATAGTAAGCGTCGCCCCGGTTCCAGAAGCAGTTTACTTGTAACATATAGATCTCGCCCAGCTGGTTTTCTGTTATCAGTTTCTTTACGGCCTGCACCGGGGGGTTGTACCTGTTTTGTTTCACTGCAAATATGGTCTTACCCGTTTTTTCAGCAGTAGCTATCATGCGCTCGCATTCGGCCACGCTGATGGCCATGGGCTTCTCTACTACTGTATGCAGCCTTGCTTCCAGTCCTTCGATAGTATGCGTTTCGTGCAGGTAGTTGGGCGTACACACACAAAGCACATCGGCTTGCACGGCCTGCAACATTTCTTTAAGCCCGGTATAAAACGGTATTTCTTCTGCGTAGCTTTTTTTCTGTTCGTCTATGTCGCATACAGCCACCAGCTCCGTAGCCGGATTTTGCCGGATATGCTCTGCATGCCGCCTGCCTATATTGCCCAAACCAACTATAGCGAAACGTATCTTTTCAGTCATGTTGCCCCAAATGTATAAAACGGCGGCGCTATTTTGCTATATACACCGAGCCGTTTGCGTTCATTTTCAACTCGCCCTCGTCTACCAGCTCTCTTATCAACGCAGCCACGTCGTCTCTTATTGCCAAGGGGAATTGTTGCGAGATCTGCTGCAAGGCATCCGCCCCTGGTTCGGCTGCCAGTTGCAGGCTGCGCGCCTTTAGTTCTTTTATATTTACTTTTTGCTGTCGTCCTTGTTTCACCGCACAGTGGTCACAATGCCCGCAATCGCGGTTGCTGTATTCGCCAAAATAGGCCAGCATCATCCGGGTGCGACAGGCAGTTGCGGCTTCGAGGTAGGCTATCATTGCATCTACGCGTGCCTGGTGTTGTTGCCTGAGGGTGGCTATTCGCTGCACATTGATAATGAGGTGCTGGCTGTCTACGCGGTAGTGATGAAAGAATAGCTGTGGCCCGTCTTTCGGTTTGTTATATTCCAGTATGCCATTGCGGTGCAATTGCATTAGCAGTGCATCGGTTTCCTCCTGCCTGCGCCTTGTCTGTCTGGCAATAGCGCCGATCCTGATGGCCGTAGGGTAGAGGAACACCGTTCCATATAGACGCAGCACGCTGGTAACAACTGTGGCTATCTCCGGGTACCTTGATGTTACGTGGTCAAGCTCCTCGCGTGTGCAGGTGAATTGGATCGTTGCAGGACTGAATACCGCATCGCTGAGCGTCCACAAACCTTCCTGTTCCAATAGCTTCAGCGCGTACGATGCTGCAGTTGCCTCCAGCTTGAAGTATTTGCTGAATGCAGCGAGATCAAAATCAAAATACCGGTCCGGCTGTGTGCCGGTGGCCACTTGCAAATATTCAACCACCGACTGGTATACCTGTCGCAGGTAGTTTTCCTTCGGGAAGCGTAGCTCCACGCTGTCCTTCAGGTTGTTTACATTCATTTTATTGAATAGCAGCAGCGAGACTGAAGTATTGCCATCCCGGCCCGCACGGCCCGACTCCTGGTAATACGCCTCGAGGTGCTCCGGGATATCGTAGTGTATCACCGAACGAACATCGGCTTTGTCGATACCCATGCCGAAGGCAGTGGTCGCCACCATTACGCGCGATTCATTCCGCATCCAGGCTTGCTGTGCTTCTTCACGCTTTTCTTTTGGCATACCGGCATGGTATGCTGTAGCTGCGATATTATGCTGGATAAGGAATTTTGCAAGCGCTTCAGTGGATTTGCGGCTGCGGCAGTACACTATGCTGCAGCCATCGTGCTGCTGTAAGGATTCGAGCACGTCGTTATTCCTGTTCTCCGAATACCTTACATCATAGAAGATATTGCTGCGTTCAAAACTTTGCGTAAAGACCGCAGGTGATGATAGCTGTAGTTGCTTCACAATATCCTTTTCAACCTCCGGCGTAGCCGTGGCCGTTAATGCGAGTACAGGCACGCCAAACACTTTCCTCAGCGTAGCTATCTTAAGGTAGTCGGGTCTGAAATCATGGCCCCATTGTGATATGCAGTGCGCCTCGTCAACAGCTACAAAGCTGATGTTGAACGAGGGCAGGTATTCTTTGAATAATTCTGTTTGTAGTCTTTCCGGCGAAACATAGAGCAGCTTGTATGGCCCGTGCAACATGTTTTCCAGTACACGCTTTACATCCATGTAGTGCATGCCTGCATGTATACATTCCGCGCGAATGTCCATTTCATTCAGGCGCTCTACCTGGTCTTTCATCAGCGCTATCAGCGGTGAAACAACAAGACAGAAACCCTCCTGCATCAGTGCCGGCACCTGGTAGCACAGCGATTTTCCTGCGCCGGTAGGCAACAGCGCAAGTGTGTCACGTTTGTTAAGTATCGATTGTATGATCTCGCCCTGCAGCGGCCTGAAATCGTGGTAACCCCAGTATTGCTTTAATATTTGTTGTGCTGCAGGCAAGCAGTTAGTTTGTGGTGGTGTCTACAAATACCGGCTTCAGGCCATTTACCCAGAGCTGTTTTTTAGCATCGGGCTGGATTTCCATATCCTGCAGCGATGGTCCGCATATCCAGACAGTATCGTTGAAGCGGGTGGGGGCATACAGGTGAAAGAGGGCAGAAATGCCCAGTTGCTGCGGGTGCAGACCTAACAGCAGCACGTATTTGGGTTGCAGCTTGTCTCTCAGCTGGTGCCAGGCTATGGGTTTTCCTTCTTCAGTTTGAACAATGTTGTAATCTGTCTCCGCCAGCTTACATGCCTGCATCATTTTGCGCAGCTGCGCCTCCTCGGGTCCACCTATTGTATATGCCGAGCAGATCACCAGGGTCGTGGCCTGTTCGTTGATGGTTCCCGGTAACTGAAGCTCTTCCCAAAGGGCGTCAAATTCCCTGCTGATTATTTTGGATTCAATGATATTCGGAAAATCGGTCATAACTAGGCTGTGCCTGCATCGTATTGATTTGCAGGGCTTAGGGATTTTTCGTTTCTTTGCACGAAATTAATCCTTTTTTAGCGTCCGTTTTAATTATCAGACATGAGCGTTTCCGTTATGGATATAACCGTGCACAAAGTAGAAAAAAGCCGCATACATCAGCTTGATCCGTCAAATATCCAGTTTGGAAAGCTGTATGCAGACCACATGCTGGTTGCACATTACGAAAATGGCGAATGGCTTCCTGCCGAGATCGTGCCTTTTGGCGACCTCAGCCTGAGCCCGGCTACAACGTTCATGCACTATGGCCAGGCTATTTTCGAAGGCGTTAAAGCATATAAAGACCAGGAAGGCAACCCGACCATCTTCCGTCCGCAGGACAACTGGAGGCGTTTCAACCGTTCTGCGGTACGTATGGCTATGCCCGAAATACCTGAAGAACTGTTCATCGACGGTATGCGCCAGCTGGTAGACCTCGATCGCAACTGGATACCGACAGGGGAGAACACTTCGCTGTATTTGCGTCCGTTCATGATCGCTACGGACGAATTCATCGGTGTAAAACCCGCTGAGAAATTCACTTTTATCATTATAACAAGTCCTGCCGGTCCTTACTATTCAAAGCCGGTATCTATCTATATCCAGGATCGTTATGTTCGTGCCTTCCCCGGCGGTATTGGTTTTACCAAAGCCGCAGGCAACTACGGCGCCAGCATGTATCCTACACAGGAGATCAGGAAAATGGGCTACGACCAGATACTTTGGACCGACGGATTGCACCATAAATATGTGCAGGAGATAGGTACCATGAACGTATTCTTCGTGATCGGCGACAAAGTGATCACGCCGGAAACCAGCGAGACCATCCTTGAAGGTGTTACCCGCGACAGCGCCATTACCGTGCTTCGCGAAAAAGGTATCACGGTAGAAGAGCGTCCGCTGAGCATCGACGAAATAGTAGAAGCATACAAGAACGGCCAGCTGCGCGAAGCATTCGGTACGGGTACGGCAGCTTCTATCTCGCAGATATCAGAGCTTACTTACCACGATCTGAAAATGGAGCTTCCCCCGGTTGAGAACTGGGAAATAGCCAACTGGCTGAAACAAGAACTCAACGACATT
>JAJNBR010000004.1 GCA_021156265.1 Flavipsychrobacter sp. | reverse complement strand
CTTGACCTGGACATAAACGTTGATTTTGCTAAGAAGCAAATAGGCGGACGTGCTACCTGGGACATCGCGAATGAAAAGAAGGTCTCCATATTGAGATTGGACACTTACGATCTCACCATCGATAGTGTTACCGTTGATGGGACTAAAGTTCAGCATTCGCTGGGGGCATTTGTTGAGCACCTGGGTAACGCGCTGAGTATCCCTGTTAGCGAACGATCAAAACAGGTATCAATATGGTACCATTCCGGTGCAAAGGCTACGGCGCTGCAGTGGCTGGAACCCCAGCAAACGCTAGGAAAAAAACAACCTTTCCTATATACACAGTCGGAGTCGATTTACGCCCGCTCCTGGATCCCCGCACCCGACGGTCCGGGTATCAGGTTTACCTATACTGCACATGTAACTGTGCCGAAAGGCCTGATGGCTTTGATGAGCGCTGAAAATCCTCAACAAAAATCTGCCGATGGGGTTTACACTTTCAAAATGGATATCCCGATACCGGCTTACCTGATGGCGCTGGCTGTTGGCGATGTTACTTTCCGCAGCATTGACCAGCGTACCGGTGTTTACGCGGAACCCAACATGGCGGACCGCGCACAATACGAATTTGCAGAAGTGGGCAAAATGGTAAATACTGCGGAGCAACTGTATGGTCCCTACCGCTGGGGCAGGTACGATGCACTGGTGCTGCCTCCCGGTTTTCCCATTGGTGGTATGGAGAATCCGAAGCTTACATTTGCAACGCCCACTATTATTGCGGGAGATCGTTCGCTAATGAATCTTATTGCGCACGAGCTGGCGCACAATTGGAGCGGAAACCTTGTTACCAATGGTACCTGGAACGATTTCTGGCTGAACGAAGGTTTTACGGTGTATTTCGAGCGCAGGCTTACAGAAGCTATGACAGATAAGAGCTATGCGGATATGCTGTGGGAATTGGGCTACCAGGACCTGGAGCATACAGTTGAGGACCTGGGTAAGGATAGCAAAGATACCTGGCTGAAACTCGACCTCACCGGCCGCGACCCTGACGAGGGCCTTACAGATATCGCGTACGAAAAAGGTGCGCTGTTCTTAAAGCTTATCGAAAATAACGTGGGCCGTGAAAAAATAGACGCTTTCCTGAAAAACTATTTCGATGAACATGCGTTCAAAACGATCACTACTGAAAAATTCCTCGACTACCTCGATGCTAATCTAATTAAAGGCGATAAAGCCCTGGCACAAAAGCTCAATGTTAACGCATGGGTTTACGGTCCCGGCATTCCGTCAAACGCCCCGCGTGTACAGCCCGAACGTTTTAAAGCCGTTGATGCCGCCCGTGCAGACATTCTTGCCGGCAAATCACCTGCTGAGTTGAACACCTCAAAATGGAGTACTAACGAGTGGCTGCATTTCTTAAGGAAAATGCCTAAGCCGATGGATAAGGAAAAAATGGCTGCGCTCGACAAGCAGTTCAAATTCACGACAAGTGGCAACAGCGAGATCGCCGCGCAGTGGTACGTGATGAGCATCGCCGCAGGTTATGAAACAGCTTATCCTGCCCTGGAAAAATTCCTGAGCCAGGTGGGTCGGCGCAAATTTCTTGAACCGCTATACGAAGAAATGATGACTACAGGCAAGCAGGATATGGCGAAACGTATTTACCAAAAGTACAGGATGAACTATCACCCGCTGGCGCAAGGCACCCTAGATAAATTGATCAATAAATAGTTAAGCCGATAATATTTTTTAAGCCCGCATTTTGCGGGCTTTTTTCATGAATTTTTTTCAGCGGGAACTGAAAAAATTTCGGTTCAATTGCCATTTTTTCAGTCGAAAACGGGTTGGTATTCTGTTTGCACTATTGTAGGTAAAAACTAACCAAAAAGGAGGATTGAACTATGACTAGTGTAATGAAAAAAAGCAACGGCAATACGCCGGCTTCATTCACCGGCCTGGTTGACCAGATTTTCCAAAACAACCTGAGCCGTTTTTTCGAGGACGATTTCTGGGGTTTCAACGGTGTGAACAGGCGTAGCACTGTTCCTTTGAACATTCGCGAGACCGACAGAAGTTATGAAATGGAGCTGGTGGCTCCCGGCCTGAAGAAAGAAGATTTCAGGATCAGTGTTACCGGTGATATGCTTACTGTAAGCTTCGAACACAAAGAGGAGGCAAACGAGCAAGACCGTAACAAAGGCTGGCTTCGCAAAGAGTACCGGGTGCAATCTTTCACCCGCAGCTTTAACCTGGACGATACAGTGGATGTTAATGGCATTTCAGCTGACTATCGCGACGGTATCTTACATCTGAGCTTGCCTAAGAAAGAAGACGCTCAAAAAATATCCAGGGAAATAACAATACAGTAAGCTGGAGTCTTACAACCGCAACGCCCGCATACTGCGGGCGTTGTTCATTTAACGATTGCCGCCGTGACGCCCATCGCTTTTGCTTTCATTTTCGTTTCCCCGTTTTTCGCGTTTCTTTTCAACAATGTTCTTTCGCGCTCCCTGTTTTTCGGGTCGTTGGGGAGGGTTACCTGATACATTGCGATCACCCTGGTCGCTTTGTCTGCCGCCTCGTTGTTTCTTGTCTGCCATGGCCAAATGTTTTTAACAGGCGCAAAAAAATAGTGCCCGCTTTCGACGGGCACTAATATGTCAGCATAGAGTTTTATTACAGTTGGGTAAACCGGATAGATTGCGTTGCCTCTGCTGTTTTTACCTGCAACAGGTATGCACCCGCAGGCACCCCGGGAAGCGCAACACTTGCCTGGCCATTATGTTGCGCTATCACGTCAGTATACACCACCTGTCCAACGGCATTTAGTACCGAGATGTTAATAGTTTCGTGTTGCGGCAGCCCTGTTAGCTTGAAACTACCACTGTTGGGATTTGGGTATAAAGCCAGGGAAGGCACATCGTAATAATCGTCCACCTCAAGATTGATCCTTACGATTAGCCTGTTGCTGAATGTTGTTTGCGGGCAGGGGGCAGATGCATCGGCAGCCACAATTACGCCGATGGTATCCTGGTGCTGAAAATCAAAACCGTTGATGCCCGTGTACGTTTGGCTGGTCGCGCCCGGGATGTTCACGCTGTTTTTTTGCCACTGGTAGGTTGGATTGGTTCCGGCGTTCGTTACGTTGGCGGTAAATATGATCGGAACCATGGGGCCGGTGATCGTAGTATCGTCTGCTGTAATGAAAACATTGGGTGTCAGGTTTGGATTCACTACTAAATTCAGGTAAGTAGTATCAGAACGACAACCCGTAGAGGGAATTTCAGAGATCACTTTGTAAGTACCGGATTGTGCAACAGTAGCACCCACCAGGTTCACTGGTTGGGCACTGGTAGTTAGTGCTACAAAGCTACCGGGGCCGAACCAGTAAAAATATACAGATATACCCTGTGTTATAGTTGCCGACATGCTGAGTGTATCACCTTCGCATATGGGGCTGTTATGTAGCGCAGTGGGTGCTGTTGGGGTTTGATTGACCGAGATTGTGACGGTGTCTGCATACTGGCAACTTCCCACAGTAGCCGTAACTATAAAATCGCCGCCTCCGTTGATGGAAATTGAGGGTACTACCGGGTTCTGTTGCGGAGAGCTGAATAATTGTGGCCCGGTCCAGCTGTAAGTAGCTCCTGCCACATTACTGGCGGTTAGTTGTACGTCCCGGCCGGAGCAAACTGTGGTTGGACTATAGCTGGCAATTACCTGGTCGGTGCACTGGGCAATGACGTGTAGGGGTAGTAGGGAAGTGGTAATAAATAGTAAGCGTTTTATCATAAGACCTTTCTTGAGGGATAAATTTAGTTGATTTTGAGACTTGCTCCTTTATGGTACGCAGCAAGCTGATCTCCGTGCTGTTATATTCGTTGTTTTTACTTATGACGCGTTAAATATGTATTAAGAAAAATATGTTTAATTTATTTGACTTTTATGGCACTGTCGCTACATTTGTAATAATTCTTCTGGTAAGAAATAGCGTAAGCGGCTGCTAAAGGGTTTGTCCCATGCCTTATTTACCATTTCCTTTCAATATCGCCGATACAACTGCAGCAGCAGTTACCATCATATTGCATGCCTTTCAGGCAGGCGGAAGGTAAAGCGCAGACGTAGCCAAAAACAGATGTGGGATACTTGGTCGTACCTTAGAATCAATTGGCGAAATCTGCGCCTCTTTTTTTATGAAAACAGGCTCCGCTAAATAGAGTGGGATAAAAATTGGCCGTACCTGAGATATATTAGCGAAGCCTGCAATGGGTTTAAACTGTCAACTCACCGTCTGGTAAAAAGCAATGAAACGTACTGCCGTTGCCAGGCTCACTTTCTACCGTGATGAAACCATTGTGCAGTTCGACGATCTTTTTGCAGAAAGCCAGCCCGATACCTGTACCGGGATACTTGTTGCTGTCATGCAGCCGTTGAAACACCTGGAATATTTTTGGAGTGTACTTTTTATCAAAGCCAATACCGTTGTCTGCAAAGCTTATTCTTGCGTAGGTAACGTCCGGGGATGCTTCCGTGTGCTTTATCTCATTGCCTTTTACAAGGCCACAGCTCACTGCGATGTGCGGAATATTACCGTCGTGCTGAAACTTGATGGCATTGGTCAACATATGCGCCATCACCTGTTTCAACAACCCGCAATAACCTTTAACTACAGGTAGTTCACCTGCGTCTATTACTGCTTGCTTGTTGGCTATCAGCTCGCTCAATTGCAGCTTTGCGTGTTCCAGCACCTGGTTAAGATCTACATCTGTCGTCGGCCCTTCAGTCTCGCTGATCTGACCAAATGCCAGTATATCGTCGGTAAGCAAACCCATTCGTTGCGCAGCCGACTGTATGCGTTTAAAATACCCGCGACTTTTTTCTGAGAGACGCCTGCCATCCTCTGTCAATATCATTTCCACGAAAGTGTAGATCTTCCGAAGCGGCTCTTTCAGATCATGACCGGCTACATGAGTAAATGATACCAGGTCAGCATTTTTTTGTTTCAGTTCCTTATTTTTGCGCGCCAGCGCCTTATTAAGCTGCTTGAGCTCATTTTCTACTTTTACCCTGTGAGATACATCGTGTTTGATATTCATCACACCAAACACTTCATCCTGGTCGTCTTTTAGGGGGATAAAATGGCTTTCGAAATAACCGCCGCGGTAGGAGCCTTTGTTTGCCGGCACAAAGGTTTTGAAGCCTTTCAGTGCATTGTTGATGGCTTTCATTACTTCTTCATTCGCCGCAATTTCAGGAAAAACCTCCAGCAGGTGTTTACCCACAATTTCTTCTTTGCTAATGCCGGTTAGCTGTTCACAGGTTCTGTTCCAGGATATAACCTGCATATTGGTGTCGAATGCCAACACCTGGTCTATACTCGCGTCATTAAGCATGTCCGCCAGGCTGTCATGATGTACCAAATGGTTAGATTTTTGTCTCACTGCTTCAATTGTTTTCGGTTCGTCAGGTCGTTTAGGTCACTGGTGCTGGCTTAAAGTTAGTACATCTAAGCGGCATTAACCCCAACCGTAGCGGGATACATACAAATTGTTGGCACAAACTTGGTGCAGCATCATTTTACTCACCGTCATGGATACCATTCACAGGAATATTATCGTTATCGGCGCATCAGCCGGAGGCTTTGATGCGATCAAGAAAATAGCCGCAACACTTCCGGCAGGTCTTGATGCCGCTGTTTTCATCGTCTGGCACCTGTCGCCGGACGTCAGAGGGGTACTGCCACAGGTGCTCAACAAGATGCAATCGGCCTGGATTGCAACGCACGCAGTGGATGGCGAACCAATTAAGCACGGGCGCATTTACATTGCCCCTCCCGACAGGCATATGGTGCTGGAACACGGACGGGTACGTGTGACACATGGACCTAAAGAGAACAGGTTTCGCCCGGCTGTGGATCCGCTTTTTCGCTCGGCTGCAGCAGCATATGGCGCCAGGGTTATCGGGGTGATCTTGTCGGGTGCGCTGGATGACGGTACAGCTGGTCTTTGGACGGTAAAGCATCGCGGCGGACTGACCGTTGTGCAAGATCCATGGGACGCAGAAGTGCCTTCGATGCCCGAGAACGCCATACGGGCAGTAGCGGTCGATCATATTAAACCTGTGGATGAGATATCGAAGCTGTTAGGTATGCTGGTAAATCAGCCCGCTAACAGAACTGTTGAATCCGGCGAATATGAAAATGGAAAAACACAAACCGAAATTAACATCGCTATGGAAGAAAGAGGCCTGGACATTGACATTTTCAAATTTGGCGAGATATCACCCTACACCTGCCCCGACTGCCACGGGGTGCTCACCGCGCTCAACGAAGGCGGCCGTATACGCTTTCGCTGCCACACAGGTCACGCCTTCTCGGTCGATAGCCTGCTGGCCACACTGACGGAAAATATCGAAGAAAGCCTGTGGACTGCCGTGCGGGGCGTGCAGGAAAGCGTGATGTTGCTCAATCATATGGGAGACCATTTTGCGGAAGTAAACCAGCCGAAGCTGGCCGCCATGTATTTTAAAAAAGCGAAAGAGGCAGAAGAACGGATTCGGTTGGTGCGCAAGGCTGTTGTTGACCATGAACAGCTGAGCGCCGAGGGCATTAAACAGGAATCGGAGGAAGCAGGTGGCGAACAGCCGGGATAACCCGTCAACTATTCCCCATTAAATACGCAATAGTCTCTGGCGCAATACGGCCCATTGAATTATCTTGCATCGAACGGCTGCCTGCAGATGATGTTATCTCTGGCTGCCGGCAGCACAGCTTATGGATACTTCAAAAGAACAGGGGAACACACCGGGTGAAAATGACCATAGCCAGGGGCAAAACGGCTTCCTGATAGTAGGCATCGGTGCCTCTGCCGGCGGCATACAGGCACTCCGCGAGTTTTTTGATAACGTTCCGCCCAGGACCGGTGCTGCCTATGTAGTGATCCTGCATCTTTCGCCCGACCATGACAGCAAGCTGGCAGAAGTGATAAGGACCGTAACAAAGTTGCCGGTAGAGCAGGTGACTGAAAAGACCCGTGTGAAGCCCGACCATGTGTACGTGATACCACCCAATCGCCACCTGACCATGGAAGACGCACATATTGTGGTGTCACCTAATTTGCAGGAGGAAGACCGCCGTGCGCCTGTGGATATTTTCTTTCGTACCATGGCCGATGCTTACCAAAGCAAGGCCGTTTGTGTGGTGCTTTCGGGTACGGGTGCCAACGGCTCTATGGGATTAAAGCGCATCAAAGAGCAGGGTGGTGCAACATTTGTGCAAAATCCGCGCGAGGCAGAGTTCAACGAAATGCCGCGCAATGCTATCGCTACCGACATGGTAGATGAGGTGCTGCCGGTTGCCGAGATCCCCCGACGCATTATCGAATATTACAACAGCCAGGGATTGGTACAGATACCCATTGAAGCAGACAAACGTCCTGAAGACCAGCAGCAGGCGTTACGGGAAGTGTTCACGCAGTTACGGCTTCGTACGGGCCACGATTTTTCTAATTACAAACGTCCCACCTTGCTGCGTCGCATAGAGCGCCGTATTAACGTACGCAAGCAGCCGGATCTGACGGCATATGCAACGCTCCTGCAAACAAATCCCGCCGAGACAACTGCGTTGCTAAAAGACTTATTGATCTCTGTGACCAATTTTTTTCGCGATAAAAAAGCTTTTGAGTTTTTAAGCGATGATGTATTGCCGCGGATTATTCGTAGTAAACCGGCCGGGGGGCAGGTGCGTATCTGGGTGGCAGGCTGTGCCACGGGCGAGGAAGCTTATTCGCTTGCTATGCTGTGTGCCGAGCAAACAATGAACGTAATGGATGCACCTAAGATACAGGTATTTGCCACCGATATCGATGAGGCTGCTATTGCACATGCGCGCGAGGGGCTATACACAATTAACGATGCGGCAGACGTATCCCCGGAAAGGCTGCGTCGCTTTTTCAACAAAGAAGGGGTAGGCTACCGGGTTCGGCGCGAGATCAGGGAAATGATCCTGTTTGCAACGCACAATTTCATGAAGGATCCCCCTTTCTCGCACCTGGATCTTATCAGCTGTCGCAATGTATTGATATACCTTAATCACAATGCGCAGGATCGCGTGATGGAGACCTTCCATTTCGCGCTCGATCCGGGCGCCTTCCTGTTTGTAGGTTCTTCTGAGTCCGCAGACACTGCAGGAGACCTGTACAGCATATACAGCCGCGACTTCCATATTTTTCAGAAAAGACAAATAAGCACGGCGAGAACTTATCCCGTGCCGGAATCGGTGCCCTCTTTCCGGTTCGAGCGACCAACGAAAACAGAACCTACTGAACAGGAACAGGTAATTGCACGCAATGAGCGTATTACTTTCGGCGAGCTGCACCAGCGCCTGCTCGAAGAATATGCGCCACCTTCACTTATCGTGAACGAGGAGCATGAGATCGTGCACCTGAGTGAGCGGGCAGGCCGCTACCTGCAGATGGCAGGCGGCGAGCCTTCGCAAAACCTGCTCAAACTGGTGCGGCAGGAGCTGAGGCTGGAGCTGAGGTCGGCACTATACCAGGCGGCGCAGCGGCATACCACTGTAGAAGCCCGTGGGTTGAAGCTCACCATAGACGACAAAACGGAAACAATTAATATCCTTGTTCGCCCGGTGCTGACCGCCGGTGATGTTGCCAAAGGGTTTATACTCGTCATATTTGAACCGGCAGCTGACACACAGGAAAACCAAAGAGTAGTATTGGCATCTGACGAGCCGGTGGCGCGCCAGCTGGAAGACGAATTGATGCGCATTAAGACCCAGCTTCGTGCATCCAACGAGCAGCACGAGTTTCATGCTGAGGAACTGAAGGCCTCTAACGAAGAGCTGCAGGCGATGAATGAAGAGCTGCGCTCAGCAGCCGAAGAACTGGAGACCAGCAAGGAAGAATTACAATCGATAAACGAAGAGTTGCGCACAGTAAACCAGGAACTGAAAGTGAAGGTGGAAGAAACCACGCTGGCCGGCAACAACCTGCACAACCTTATCAATTCTGTTGATATAGCAACCATATTTCTCGACCGCAGTTTCCGTGTGGCTTTCTTTACACCTGCGGCACGCGAAGTGTTTAACCTGATACCGGCCGATTACGGCAGGCCGCTTTCCGATATTACAGGTAAACTCAGCTATACTGACCTAATGAAGGATGCTGAATTTGTACTGGACAAACTACAACCGGTTGAGCGCGAAGTGGTAACCTCGAACGGCAGGTTTTTTCATATGCGGGTGTTACCATACCGTACTGAGGAAGACCGCATCAATGGTGTCGTGATCACGTTCATTGATATGACCGCGCGTAAGCGGGCTGAATACAACCTGGCCCGGTCGGAGGAACGGTTACGACTGCTGATAGAAAGCGCGAAAGACTATGCGATATTTACGCTGGACACGGACAGGCGCATATCCGGCTGGAACACGGGTGCACAAGCGATACTTGGATATTCGGAACAGGAGATCGTCGGGCAACCGGGCGATATCATTTTTGTGCCGGAAGACCGAGCACAAAACATCCCGGAAAAAGAGGTAGGCAAAGCCAGGGACAAAGGAATGGCTGAGAACGAACGCTGGCACCTGCGCAAAGATGGCACCCGGTTTTATGGTTCAGGCACCGTGCGGCCCTTGCATAACAACGACGGCAGCCTGTTGGGTTTCGTAAAGATCATGCGCGATCTTACCGAGCAAAAACAGGCGGAAGAAGCATTGAGGCAATCGGAGGAACGTTTGCGTATCACCATGGAAAGCGCCACCGATTATGCGATTGTTACGCTCGATACCGGAGGCTACATCACCAGCTGGAGCAAGGGAGCGGAACAAACATTTGGCTTTACCGAGGAGGAAGTGAAGGGTAAGAATGGAGACATCATTTTTACGCCGGAAGACCGTGCGGCAGGTATACCGGAAAAAGAGATAGGGCAGGCAGCTACTGAAGGCCGCGCCCTTGATGAACGCTGGCACTTGCGCAAGGATGGTACCCGGTTCTACATGAGTGGAGTAATGGCCCCCATTGTGAGCGGAAACCGGCTAATGGGTTTTGTAAAGGTGGCTCGCGATATGACAGACCGCAAGTTGATGGAGCAGGAAAAAGATGATTTTATTGGTGTTGCCAGCCACGAGTTGCGTACGCCTGTTACTAGTATTAAATCATATGTCGAACTGCTGCATGAGGCGCTCGTACAAAGCGGTGATACGGAAAACCTTGGCCTGACTGACAAACTGGAAGTTCAAGTGGACCGGCTTACTGAGCTCATCCACCTGCTGCTGGATACTTCGCGGATAACAGGAGGACGCCTGCCGCTCAACTTTGAATCGTTCCGTATAGACGAGCTATTAACTGCCCGCGTTGAGGAGTTGAAAAAAACCTATCCTACACGCCGCTTCGTTGTGAGGGCCGATGCTGCTACCGTTAACGCAGACAAAGAACGTATTGGACAAGTGCTTATTAATTTTATCAGCAATGCCATTAAGTACTCGCCTGAAAATAAAGATATTGTGATCAGTTCAGAAATAGTTGGAGACGATGTCAGGGTGACCGTTGAAGATTTTGGGAAAGGTATTGCACCCGAAAACCGTGAAAAAGTGTTTGACCGCTTTTACCGCGACAGCGAGAACGATATTAACACCTATCCAGGTCTTGGTCTTGGCCTGTATATTGCCGCACAAATCATAAAGCAGCATAAAGGGCAGATCGGGGTAGTAGGTAAGCCCGGCGACGGGGCAACATTTTATTTTACAGTTCCGACAGCAGTCGTTTAGAATACATGAAAAAGATCATTTTAGCAGAAGATGACCCCGGTGTACAGGATTCCGTGAAGTTGATCCTGGAAAGGGCAGGTTACGAGGTGACTGTAATGATTAATGGCGACCCGCTCATCAGCAATGAATATGAGTTACCGGATCTTTTCATTCTCGACAAACAGCTGTCAGGTATCAACGGGCTGGATATCTGTAAACACCTCAAAAAGCAAGAGCAGACAAAAGACATCCCGGTTATCATGCTCTCTGCTGATCCCAATATCCGCAAACTGGCCGGAACTGCCTGCGCCGACGACGCACTCGAAAAACCTTTTAGTATGCACGTGCTCCGCGACATGGTGGCAAAGTACGTAGGGTAAAACTGGTGATATTTAATAATTTGTTGTATATTTGTGGTGGCTTAATGTCACCATTTTTTATGAAACAACCCTGTCAATCTGTGCCCACATTAGTCTTTAATAGCTCAACTTGCGGCACCAATCCATTTTGTTGTCTTTAAAAATCACCCCAAAACGACAACAAACGACAACAAATTTGCCCATCGCAACGTTCCGGGGTAGTCAAAGTTGTGCTCGGAAAACGGCAACAACCTGTAATAAATTCGCACGAAAAGCCGCCACCGGGGCGACTTCGCGTGCGTTATATCAATGTTTTAACTATGGCAATATGTCTTCCCAGTCGTTTGGCTCAAATTCGCCGGCGTATTTAGCAGTATCTGCAGCCACTTTCGCTTTGTAGCGCTGCCTGATGTCAGCCGGTAACTCGTCTATATCGCGCACAGCGGTATAGATTTTGGCCCGCACCATCAGCCATTTCGGGTCTTTGGCTACCATCTTGTTTACGAGGCTCAATATAAACGCGGTGTCTTTAGGGTTGATGTTGTAATAGTCCTGCGTTTGCAAAGCCTTGGCAGGGAAGTAACTGAAGATGGCCAGTTTCGTGAGCTCATCTTCGGGTTTCAGCTTTCGTTTTACCATATCCTGGTAATAGACAATAGCTGAACTGAACTCGCGGTTAGAATAAGAGCTTTTGATAGCCAGGTCGTACAACTGCATCAGCGTCTTTTGCTTATGCCCCTTCTTAAGAAGTTGCTGGTAAGCATACTGGTGAGCTTTGGCGTATTCGCCTCTTTTGTACGCTGCAAGAGCTTCCTGGTACTCCCAGTCGGCCGGTTTTAGTTTCAGCTCAGCAACCTGCTTCTCGCCCGTTGCAGCATCTATATAGAAGATGGTATCGATACGGCCCTGATACTTAGGCCTTTCAGGATGCAGCGCGAAGTCTTTTTCCTCTGCGGTTGGGGCTTTCTTTACCGAATCTTGCGCCAGGCTCATGAACGGCGCCACTAACATGCTAATGAATATAAACAGTCTCATATGCTCTTCTTTTAGTCTAATACTCTTCTTTATTAACCTACGCGTAACAAGCTTAAAAATTGCGTGCCAGCTGATGTGCTATATAGCGCTGTAAACCCATTTAAGATTCTTTATGAATTATTAAGGAGCGTTTTCTTTTGATTGTGAGACCTTAACATCAACAAAAGCTACGTTAAATGAAAAACTTTACCATTCTGTTCCTTATGCTGTTGGGCTTAGGCATTTTAACCGTAGAAGCTCAGTATTGCATGCTGCGGGTCGCAAGATCAACAGCACGGTAATATCAGTTTCGTGGATATTAATACCTTGACACTACTCCCGGGAAAAAGCGGGAAGTTGATGTCTTTCTTTTTAGCGTGGCGATAAGATGAGCTAGTAGACAGCATCCGGGTTTCCCGGAGGAGACATAGCCAATATAGTTGACGTCTGCGTGTCTAAATCGTCACCTTTGACATTAACTTGCTTTAAGACCGGCCTGCAGCCGCTACACTCGATAAGGACCCAATACTGCCCCTTGGTTAAGCCAGAGATGTCGATAGGCTCCTTTGTGTCTCCAAATGGTATCACGGACTTTGTGATAACAGGCTGACGGAGACCATTAAGTATACTGATATTGACTGTGCGGGTTTCATATTTCCAAAGGTCTGCGACGATAATATTGTCGTTTTGCGGATCATTGTATACCCATTCGTAAGGCGGTTTTTGGCTGGACTGATGGATAATATCGGCGCCCGCATTATAAAGGACACTTCGGATATTGTTGGTTTCCTGCCAGGTGTCTATTACTGCCGAGGCTATAGTTCCTGAATGTTCTGTACCACCGGCAAAAATGGCCTTTCCTCCGAATGAAGCGGACGAAACATTTGTCCGGGCTTTAGAGAGGTATTCGACACTCCATTTACCTGTTTCGATATTTAGTACTTCTATCCGGTTGGTTGGTGTGTTAGAACTGCACGCAAAGCCCCCTGCAAACATCAGGCGAGATGCAGTAACTGCGATGGCCATACCCTGGCGACGCAAAGGCAAAGTGCATACCGTCCAGGTATCCGTTTCAAGATCATATATTTCTATTCTGTCAGAAAGCATGTTGCGGGCCTTGATCCCGCCGACAAAATATACTTTATTGCCTGCAACGGCTACGGACATGTCATACTTAGCTTCAGATAACTTTATGGTACTCCAGTTGTTTCTTACTGCGTCGTAAACATCCACCATTTTAGATGGTTTTGCGTTACCGCCAGATGTAATGAGGCCACCTGCGAAGATGATCCGGTTACCAATACTTGCCACTGTCATATGGCATCTGCCAGTGGATAACCTTGCTGTACTCCAACTGCGTGAATGCACCTCGTATATATCGATTGCACTGCTGGAAGTAGGTTGGTTGCTGTTACCCGTTACTCCTCCGGCAAAAACAATTTTGTTGCCTGCAGCACCCGCTGCCAGTTTGCTCCTTGGTTCGCACAGGTTGTAATAGCTACGGCCTTTATGTGTGTTCAGAATATCGGCACGGGCTGAATAACCTTTTGTAGTTATACCTCCTGCAAAGATGGCGACATTGCCATACGCCGCAACGCCTCCTACTTCACGGGCTTCTGAAAGCCTGGACGCATGCCAGGTATTGTTGTCGGCATTATAAACGTCAACTTGATTAAGAAATTCCTGTGCTTGTTTAGGACCTTTAGATCCTCCCGCAAAAAATGCCATACAGCCTGCAGAGACAGACGCTGCATTGCGGCGCGGAACAGAGAATTGATGTGTATCCCAACTGCCCGAGGCGAAATCGTATACCTCGCATTCCGTAAACGATGAGAAGATGGCCTTCTTGCCAGCCTGCAGACTTACTAACTGTGACTTTGGTTGTGAAAGGAAATGAATACGCCACTGGCCCGGCGGGCTAGTGTTAAGTCCCAGATATTTTGCGTCTTGCCCGTTACTCACTCCATAAGCATCGGATTGTGCTGATGATTGACCAATAGAAATAAATAGACACGCTAGTGCAATATATGCGCTCTCCCTTATCCGCATATGCAGTCTTTAGTTTAAAAAACAGAGTCTGGTCTGTTCGACGGCTGAGTTATCCCTATCTCAACCTTTTGTTATTTATAAATCGGGTTGCCCCTAAAAACATCCCTTTTACAAACAGGCAGCAAAATTGTGCCTGTGATAGTTATCTGTGCAATTACATGCTTGATACTTACCAGATTGAAGTTAGGTAAAAAAACATAAAATTGAAACACAACAATACATTTTTTTTATGGTTCGCTAAACAGTGAAGTCTGAAATATTGCGGTAGCGTCCCTTTATAGTTCCGATCGCGCCCAACCGCGCATCATGTCGCTCAAAGTCTTTACATGCGATCTCCGACTCCTTCACAGACAATAGTGCATCTGCAATACTGAGTATTTCCCGCTCTTCGGTTTCTATCTCATCTTCCAGCTCGTTCAAGTATTTATTTAGTGCTAATCGTACTGTGCGGTAATCGTGCATGGTGTAAGCATCCAGTATTTCTGAAATGAATTGTTCCAGGTCTTGGTGGTGGCTACATATGTCATCAATAAAAGCTGCGTCCAATTTGTGTGTACGGCCCTGCACCAGCGGAAACAATATTTTATCCTCTTTCGGAAAATGACACATCCCGGTAAAGTTTTGGAAAAAGACGATCATGTCGTGCACAGCAGCCTGGTAAGTTGTTGCATCTTGTATCTGCTGTATCTGCCTGGTTTTTTCTATAGCATCCATGAGCAGTTTGTGTTCCTGGCGCAGAATAGATACCGGATTGTACATAAAAAGGTGTTTTTTGATGTTAGGAATATGTTTGATGTTCCGGCAGAGGCGAGATCCGGTCTGTGTCACTAGGGC
This sequence comes from Flavipsychrobacter sp., assembly GCA_021156265.1. Taxonomy (GTDB): domain Bacteria; phylum Bacteroidota; class Bacteroidia; order Chitinophagales; family Chitinophagaceae; genus Polluticoccus. The sequence continues at coordinate 13,900 of JAJNBR010000004.1, read as the reverse complement.
CGCAGTAAACAATACTAATTCTTCAAAAGCCGGGGTAATAAATTTAAGTAATAAGTTATTAATATGCAAGTTTGTGCTATATTAATTTTATATGCTTTTAGTGAAAAATCGGTATTTTAATGCTGAGTTCGAAGACTTTTAAAACAACCATGAATCATGATCACACCTGTTATTAAAAACAAGATTGAAAGGATCATTAATGCCTTTGAAACCGGATCGGCTGATGGCAACTACGCCGGCCTCGTAAAATACCGTGATTACAAGGATCCTGCGACCAAGACTTACATTACCCAAATAACTTATGGGCGTTCTCAAACTACCGAGTTTGGTAATTTGAAAGCGTTAATACAAGGTTATGTAAGTACAAACGGCGTTTATGCGGCTCAGCTGAAGCCATATATAAACCGAATCGGCAGGAAGCCCAGTCTTAGTACCGACAAGAATTTTTGCGACCTGCTTATAAATGCAGGTAAGAATGATCCGATTATGCGCAAAGCTCAGGACCATTTATTCGACTCCTATTATTATTTGCCTGCACTCGGGTGGTTCAATGCGATGGGATTCAAATTCCCGCTGAGTTTGCTGGTTATCTACGACAGCCATATTCACTCCGGCAGTGTCCCCGATTTCCTTCGTAAACGCTTTCCCGCAGCTCCGCCTGTACGTGGCGGCGATGAACGCACCTGGGTGAAACAATATGTGGATGTGAGACATGAGTGGCTGCGAACTCATCCTAATAAAATACTGAATAACACGATTTACCGCACCTCCTGCTTCAAGAAGCAAATGGTGGATAACAACTGGGACCTTACGAAACCGGTTAAGGCGAATGGTGTTTTAATAACCTGACGTTATCTTTGCTGCAAAAGCCTGCAATGTTTATCAAGAATCAAAAGTTTGCTGACGAGGATACGCTGATCGAAATGCTGTTCGACTTCGGGCTGGGTGAGGCTAGCCCATTGATGCAGGAAGTGATACAGGAGGTAAGCAGGATGATAGAATCCGATATTGAGTTAACCAATCATCTGCGTAGCCTTGATGAAGAAGATGCGGGGGAATTGCTCTCGGATATACAATTAGAGCAACAGGCAAAAAAATTACAACAGCAGTTTTCATCGTTTGCGGTAAGCAAAGCCCGGCTATATGGAATAACCGCGGAAGGAGAGGAAAAGTTGCTTTATGAGATCGACATGGTATAAAACGAAAATGGCCGGTGTTACCGGCCATTTATATATCAGAAGAGTCTTTACTAGTAATTGATGGTACCATTGATATTGGTGAAGGTAGCTATTCCCTGACCATAAGGCACTGTAACAGTTCCTGTAAAGCTACCTGTAGCATTTGCAAATTTTCCTGTACCACCAACGAAATCACAATTAATAGTGCCAACAGCGGCAGTGGCAGTAAAATACAGGTTGTACGGTGCGGTATGGCAATAAACCTCATCACCATTTGCCGCAACAAAGGAGCCACATTCTACGCCAATGGTTTGGCCAATTGGATTACCGTTTTGCATTAAATAGGTTGCACAGGGTTTAATCTTAGAAGTTGCATTACCCAAATGTGTCAGGTTACCTGTTCCGTGAAGATTACCGACCGCTTGAAACTCACCACAGTCGCAGGGAACATTTTCACCTACAAAGGAATACGTCATGGAACCTGTAAACGGAACAGCCGACTTCTTGGCTGTATTTTCAATTGATGTTGCGTTTGCATCAGGCTTTACGCAGTTGTCCTCTTTTTTACACGAAGCAAACATTACGAGTGTGCCAATGGCAATGAAGAATAGATTTTTCATACTGGATACTTTAGTAGATGTATTAATACGTAAGCAAAAGTATCAATATTTTAATCTTTTTTTTGCAAATGCCTGGTTAACACGCATTAAATTTTTTCACCCACTTACACATGGGCAATATATAAAATGTATTATTTATTCATTTTCTCAGCTTTCTCGGTATCTCGCAGGTGAAGGTTCTGCCTTCTTTTGCGTAGTTGAATATTCAACATTTCTACAGATAACGAGAATGCCAGGCAAGAATAGATGATGCTTTTGCTTATTTCCTGGTGGAAAGCATCGGCTATCAATACCACGCCTATTACAACGAGAAAGGACAATGCCAACATTTGGAGGGTAGGTTGGTTGTTAATGATGCGCATAACAGGACCGGAAAAGGCCATCATGATGCCTATGGAAACTAACACAGCAATGATCATAATGATCACATTTTCAACTAGTCCGACCGCTGTTAGGATTGAATCGAATGAAAAAACGGCATCCACTAATACTATTTGAAGAATAATTGAAGCAAAGCTAGCCCCGCCTCTACCACCGGTAGTTTCTTCCTGCTCTTCCATTTGCAGTTTATGGTGTATCTCCATAGTGCTTTTAGCGATCAGGAAAATACCCCCCGCAAGTAATATCAAGTCTTTCCAGCTAAGTGGTAATGGCTCAGCTGACTTATCGAATATCGGCGGTATAGTTACCACCGGGTCTTTCAGCCCTATTATCCAGTTGATGGTCAAAAGCAGGCATACCCTGAAGATCATGGCGAGTGCCAAGCCGATATTCCTCGCCCGTGCCTGGCGATGTTCAGGCAATTTGCCGGCAACGATTGAAATGAAGATGACGTTGTCGATGCCAAGCACCACCTCCAGAAAGCAGAGGGTTACAAGGCTGATCCATACGCCTGGATCTGAAAAATCAGGAAGTACAAGGAGCAAATTCATCATGTTGCAAACAGTTGACTAAAATGAAACGGGCTGCAAGTTTCATTTTTTTGCAAATCTTACAAAATAATTGAGCCACACTCAAGCGGCTATACTGCTTTTTTAATAAGCTCTATTAACTTATCAACTTCTTCCTTGTTGTTATATATATGTGTAGATACCCTAAGGGAATTCAAACCGTTCTCTGCTACAGTACGTATTTGCACTGCCTGGCTCATACAATCCTGGTAGAATTTGGCATTGTCAACACCTTTAATGCGAAAACCATTCACCGCACAGCGTGAACGTTCCTCGGTAGGCGTCAGCATATCGATCTTTTCGCCAAACTCAAGCAGCCTTTGTTGTGTATAATGACCAAGACCTTTTATGCGTTTGTGGATGTTAGTCATTCCGATGGTTTCAATGAAATCGATAGCGGCGTCAACACCCCTATATAATCCGAGCGATTGCGTACCGCCATAGTAGCGGTGGGCTGAGCTGGCATATTCGCCCATCTTTACCGGGTGACAGGCCATATCCCACTGCGCATTATCGCTGCCACCGCCTACAAAGTAGGTTTGCAGGGTGTCCTGGAAATCCTTTCGCACATACATAAACCCGGTTCCTTTTGGGCCGAGCATCCATTTATGCGTGCAGCTGGCATAGGTATCGCAACCCATATTATGCAGGTCCAGCAGCAGCATTCCCGGTCCATGTGCACCGTCTATTATCGAATGGATGTTTTTGTCGCGTGCAAGGGCGCATATTTCTTTAACCGGCAAGATCTGGCCTTGCGTGCAAGGTATATGCGGCACTGCTATAACGCGGGTCCTTTTGGTGATCAAAGAGTTGATCCGGTTTAACGTTTCGTCGGCAGTAGCTGCCGGCGTAAAAGTTTTGAGCACAATACCATGCAGCCGCTGCCTGCTCAGCCACGGAAATGCGTTCCCAACATGCTCGTGGGTGGTTAATATTACTTCGTCGCCTTTTTTTAGCGGCACCCCCCAGCACCCGATGTTAATACCATCGGTCACATTATGTGTCAGCGCTATTTCATCGGCGTCTGCCCCCACAAAAGCGGCAAGCTTTGCAGCTGTCGATTCCCAGCCGCCGTAACGACCCAGGTTATCGCCCTCCATCATACCTTTATGTACGGCGTCAATAACGGGGTAGGGTGATGGGCCCATTGTGCCGTTGTTTAAATAGACCCAGTCTTTTTTGAGAGGGAACAACAGCCGCACATTTTGCCAATAATGCTCGTCATCTTCAGCTACTTCATTTCCGTCATTTCGTAACTGTTGTGCCGCGGCAAAATGGTCTATCTCCACTAAAGAGCAGGTTGCTAAAACTGATGCTGAGCGAAGGAAATTCCTGCGATTAAATTTCATAGGGTTACATCTTGATCTATTGCCAGTAATATACAGTGAATTGTAATGAAATTATCTGCCATTTGACGAATCGTGCAAATTTCGGCGTGAAAGGTCGTCGTCACCCACCGAATCATATATCTTTGCCCCATGGGTATAGCAGACAGACTATTTGGAATGAAAGCCGAAAAGGCAGAAAATAACCTGAAAGCCGGGCAGGAATTCCTGGCTGCCAATAAACAAAAACCAGGCGTGGTGGAACTGCCTAGTGGTCTTCAATATGAAGTCATGGTTGAGGGTGATGGGCCCAAGCCTACGGAGTTTAACAAGGTGACCTGTCATTACCATGGCACGCTGATAGACGGCACAGTGTTTGACAGCTCGGTGCAGCGGGGCAAGCCGGCCGCCTTCCCTTTGAACATGGTTATTAAAGGCTGGACTGAGGGTCTGCAGTTAATGGGCGTAGGAAGTAAATACCGCTTTTTCATACCGCCGCACCTGGGTTATGGCGACAGGCAGGTGAGCGCAGAGATAGGTCCCAACAGCACACTGATCTTTGACGTGGAGTTGTTAGGCATCAACTAGATTGCTGCGGTTTCTTGATATACTGCTGACAATCGTTCACCTGTTGGTGATCGGCTTCAACTTGTTTGGCTGGATCTGGCCAAGGACAAGAAAGGCACATCTCGTATGTGTGCTGCTGACTGCGGCATCGTGGCTGGTATTGGGTATATGGTTCGGATGGGGCTATTGCCCCATCACCGACTGGCAGTGGGATGTCAAACACAAATTGGGAGAACAAAATCTGCCTAACTCGTTCATAAAGTACTATGCAGACAAGCTTGCAGGCAAAGAATTTGATACTGGGTTCATCGACACGGTGACTGCCGTATCATTTGCTGTTGCCGGGTTGCTCTCGTTGTACGTCAACTTTTTTCTGAAGAAACGGGTTTCTTCTGGGGCCTGAAACGCACTGGAAGCGTTCCTTCGTTCGCTGATTCAACGAATTCAGCGATTCGTTTCTCTTTGGTTGCCGGCAGTTTTGCGCTACTGATCCAATAGATAACATATTTTTTAGGGGATGGAATATTCAAACCCTCGAAGAATTTCTTTGCCTTTTTATTCGCCGGCCTCGAGAGCGCTTTTTGCAGCTCGGGTGGGACCTCGAGCGACTCAATTCCATCCAGTTTATTCCAGCTTCCATTTTGTCTGGCGGTTTCTATTTTCGCCATGCCTGCGGGTGTCATCAAACCTTCCGATATCAATCTTTCTATTCGTTCCTTGTTCAGTTTCGACCAGCCACTTTTCGGTTTTCTTGGCATAAACAATTGCATGTAGCTTTCTCCATCTATCGGACGCTGGGTGGAGTCTATCCATCCGTAACACAGCGCTTCTTCCACAGCATCCGCATATGGCACCCGGGGGTTTCCGCTTTCTTTTTTGTAATAAACCAGCCATATGCCGGCGGCATTCTTATGATTCTTTGCCAGCCATTTTCGCCAGGTCTTACGGTCTTTTGCGTAGTAGCGTTCAAAGCTATCTATGATATTAGCCACGATAGTAAAAATAAAAAAGCCCGCAATAATATGCGGGCTTTTTGCAAGAATTGATAGCTCTATTTCTCTTTAAGCACTTTTGCGCTTTGCTTAGAGATTATCTTTTGTACAGCTGGTCGCAGCTTTTTGGCTTTGAAAGTTTCTTCCATAGCTTTTAGGATGCCCTTTGCAGTTTCATCATCACCTTCCAGCAGAAAGCCTTTAGCCAGGTGCCTGTATGCCCAGTTGAGCGTGATGTTGTCTACACCTTCTTCGCCTTTCGAAGCATCAAACACTTTGGTCATGTTGCCGGTAGCGTCCTTCAGGTTGCGTTTCCGTGTCACCACCTGGTTGTCAACCGGGTCAACGATTTTGAAACGCATACCGTCGTTCACACCAAGCAATAAGTTTGCATAAATACTAAGTTCATTAGTCTTGTATTTATCAGCTACATGCCTCATGTCTTCCATGCCTTTCTGTAATGAAGGGCTATCAGAGCCAAGCAGGTAGAATAACATACCGGCTTCGTTAGTGAAGTAGTGGTCTGCTATTTCGTCTTCTGCTTTCGTAACAGGCGATTTTACCCTGATGGTTACTTCATCAGATTGTATTACGCTGCCGTCTTCATGCAGGTATGCAGCTTTGATCTTGTAAAATCCCGGCTGATCGAAATAGAAACCATCCTTGCCATACCCGATGTATGCACTGGCATAAGCCGTATTATCTTCGGCGGTCAGTTGCCTGAAGTCAGGTACTGCGCAGTTATGGCCTACAGGTTCGTAGGTTACTACTTTCCCGTTAGGCTTGAGTATCGCAATTTTCACATACTCGTACTTCGGATGGAGGCAAGTATTCACCAGTTTGCCATTCAGGTCCATGCAGCGCAGCTTCAACTCTGTAACCACAGGCTCGCCAAATGCAAATGCACGTTTTGCCGGCTGCAGTTCCAGCTTAAGGCCGGTATTGTTTTCTACTACTTCGGCAAAAGCCTCAGCGTGGCTGTGTGGAGCTTCCAGCCCGGCGCCAACGGCCCAGTCATTGCCGCCCATGATCACCGAATTACGATAGCCATGACGCATATGAAGTATTTCCTGCTGGTCGAATGTGAAAGCGAAGTTGGCCCAATAGCTGCCTGCTCCGTTCCTGGAATCGTAACGCCAGTCATAATTCATCCAGCTTAAACTGTCCGGCCTGCTTTTATCCCAGGAATGCAGCAGGTTGAATGCATGACCCAATTCGTGCACATAAGTATAGAGCAAGTGCCTGTTATAGTCGTTTGTGCTCGGATGATAGTCCCGCACAGTATCCTGGAATATAGCGCAACCCTGGCGGTGTGGTCGGGATCCCAGGTAGTCGAACATGATACCTAACAAGTTGCTGCTGGTGGCGCGGCGTGCTGCAAACAGCCAAACCTGCCACTGCTGACTGTTGCTGAACACGCTGAAATGCCGCACCATGCTGGCATGCATTTCGCTTTCTGTCCATTTGCTGTCTGCTCCGCTTTCAGACGTATTTATGATATTGTTGGCTCCGGTGTATACCATGTTGATGCCGGCTTCCTGGTAAGCCTTTACGACATTCAATATCCTTGAAGGGCCGGGATTTGCAAAGGTACCGGTGTTATAGTCGCCCAGCAGGGTAGTGCCGGCTTCGCAGTCAGTTTCCAGTTTTACTGTCCGGAAGTACGTTGACTGGAAGTTGCAGTTGTACACCATTCCGGGTGTGGCGTTCTGGAAGAACGATACTGTAGCTGCAGCGGCCGATTGCAGGATAGTATTGCGTGGAACGGAAATACGCACTTTATTAGCCCATACACCGACGGTTCCGGTAAAGAAACCTTCGATCACGGCAAGGGTGTTGGTATATGTGATAGTGGGGCTGGTCAGCTTGAATGAACCGAAGTATGTTGTCGTACCGCCAATACTGAAAAAGTCAAAGCTGGCAGTATTTAATGCGCCGATTCTGTCCAAATCTACTCTCAGGTCAAGCCTGAAACCCGAAGCAGTGCCGGAATAACTACCACTGACTGTACGCCTGGCTATCTGGATGGGGTATGGCTGAATAGGTTGTATTGGCTGGATGGGGATGGTATTGAAGTTGGCCCGCATAGCTAAATGTTCGTCCGTGTATAACAACTCATCGGGCGGAGCTGCCAGAGATGGATCGACACCATTGTATCCGTTGGTGTGACCATTGTTTTCATGTGTATGCACTTCTTCCTGTACTGCGCTGTTGGTGATCGCGTTTTCGGACAGTACCAGGCCTTGAACGGAAGGATCTTGATGTTTCATGCAAATTGAGATTTTGGTGATTAATAGAAAGTGGGTATCAAGGGGGTATGGAAAAGATTTTCTTCTCTTAGACCATAGGCAGGAAATTTTCGTGGATGATAAATTTACCGTTAAAAATAATCTCAGCAAAGAGAAAAATAATGTCATGCAAATGAGCATGTTACCGCGTAAGCCGCGCCCAATCTGATCTTTGGCATGCTTTTAGCGGAGGGGAAAATTCGAAATTAATTACAATAAAACAACAAAATACTGTATCGACTGAGGTGTGCGACGGCTGGTATTACCAGTGACTTTCACGAGAATGGATGTCTCACTAAGGACGTACACACAATTTGAACTTGCAATCGCATATGAAAATATTTTAATAGGAAATATTGGCAATAATTGCAGAGGTAATTTGCTGTTTTTCAGCATTTAATAGAATTTTTAACATATCTTATCTTAAATTTGTAACTCAACAGTAAAACAACGTGGAAATGGTTATGAGGAGGCTTATGAGCTTGATGCTCTGCATTTGTTTTTCATCTCAATTAGTAAGCGCGCAAGACCAGCAACTTGCTTCGGCGTTTCCTGAAAAAAATAAGGAGAGTATTCTATTTTCAGAAGAGAAAGAGCCAGAGGTGGCTATTGACGTGGCTGCGCAACGGAAGATGGAAGGCGTCAACCCGTCATCTTTCATAATGCCTGCAACACTGATAGCGGCAGGTGCCTTTACGCTTATCGGTGAAGTAAAAGGTATCAATGATTTCGGAAAGGCTACCATGTGGCGCGAAGGCTACCAGGATAAAATGAAGGTCGACAATTACACCATAGGCCTGCCGGCTTTCGCAGTGTATGGTTTGAATCTTGCCGGCATTAAAGGCAAACACAGTTATCTTGATGCTACTATGTTGCTGTTTATGTCCAGCGCCATTAATAATGGAGTAGTATTTAGCACAAAACACATTACCGGTATTCCTCGCCCTGATGGTTCAGACCAGATGTCTTTTCCTTCGGGGCACACGGCACAGGCCTTCGTTTGCGCAGAGTTTATGAGGCAGGAGTATAAAGACGTATCTCCATGGTACGGTGCAGCTGCATATGCGGTGGCCATCGGCAACGGCATGTTGCGTATGTATCACGACAAACACTGGCTAGGTGATGTAGTAACAGGTGCCGGAGTTGGTATCTTAAGTACACGTGTTTCCTACTGGCTGTATCCTAAGATCAAAGAAAAATTCTTTAAAGGCCGTAAGGATAATATGATGGTATCGCCGGTTGTCAGCAATGGTACCGTGGGCGCATCGCTGTTATACACTTTTTAAGCCATCGCATTTACATATAAAAATGAGGACATTGTGGATTCAGTCGCAATGTCCTCATTTCTATTTTTGGTTCCTTTTACTGTCCGCTCGCCCATGCTGCCTCACGTTGTGCATTAGTACCTTCCGGTATTGATTCAAGGTTAGATGGCAGGTCAACATTTGATACCACACCATCCCCTGAAATGTTCCATTGTGCTGGTCGCCCTGCCGGGTTTTGTCCCAAAACAACTACCGGTGTTCCATTACGGACCACGCGTCCTCCAGATTGAGTCCAGCCATTGGCCCATTGATAATTCCATTTGGCATCTGCCTCAGCCAAACGTACGCATCCGTGCGAGGCAGGGTAAGCTATTGGCAAAGAGTATTGGTGTACGTGTATGCCATGCTTTGCATGAAAATTAAACATCCAATACATTTCCCAAACCTCTCCCTCTGGTGCTGCTGAGGATTGGCGATATTCTGCCTTCCAGTTAAAGTTATACCTGCCCGGAGGTGTCAGATCATTGTTCGTTCCTGTCGAAACTAGTCCCCATCGCACTAATTTGCCAGATTCATAGGCTCCGAAAGTTTGTGTTGTCTTGTCTATGATAAACAACTTCGGCATATCGGTCGCTGCAGCATACGTGAACGGGTAGGGAGAGTATGCTCTCCAGTCGTTAGGGAAAGATTTTGGTATCAGCAGCTTCCTGCCGATTTTCATATTGTCGCCTGTTACCCGGTTAGTGAGCTCCACTATATAACGGCGGTCGCCCGTATAGTCGCCCGGCAAACCCTGTATGTATGCAAGCAATTCGCTCCATGAACCTTTACCGTCCTTCTTATTGTGGTCCTTGTACTCGTACACTTCCCATTCCACTTTCTGCACATTGCCAATATCACCAGTCTGTGATTCCAACAGGGGATATACCGCCTGTTGGTCAACATAGCCTTGGGCGAATAGTTGCGAAGTGCTGCAAAATAAAATCGTCAAAATAAATAAAGCCTGTCTCATACGTTCTTCCATTTTCGTCAACATGAAGAAAAAAAATCCATACCGCAATGCTAGTCGAGCTTGTTAAAGTTTATTATGACTTTCAACACTTTATATGCTGATTTTGGTCAATAACGCAAAAAGCCCCGCGAAATGCAGGGCTTTTTACAGTTTGCTAACAGTTATTTCTTAGTTGCGACGATGGAATACACTAGCGGCAGCCGATTGCCGTGATGTGCCACCCGGAATTTCCCTTTTTCAAATTCTAAAGGATTTGCAAAAACATTGTAAGGTGAGTAGTCGAATTCCTCAAGGTTATTTATTTCAAGCCCATATTTTATCAGATTGTTGACTACCTCGCTGATACTATGGTTCCAACCTACATACTCAATTTTCACCGCGGCGTTTTTGTTTGCATAAGTACCGTTCTCTGATTCCTCTATTGGTCCCTCGTTAAAATAATTGTAGCCCACCTTTTCCACAGCATCGTCGAACATCCAAACCACCGGATGAAATTCTACGAATATGAACTGCCCTCCGGGCTTCAGGTAACGTGATACAATTCCTGCCCATTTATCAAGGTCAGGCAGCCATCCTATCGTTCCGTAGGTGGTGAATACGATGTCGAATTGTTTATCCAGGTATTTCGGCAACTCGTAGAGGTCGCAGCAGATAAACTCAGCATCCAGCGCCATTTGTTGGGCCAGCTCTTTTGCCTTTTCTATCGCCTTATCCGACAAATCAACCCCTGTAACTTTAGCACCCATCCTTGCCATCGACAGGGTATCCTGTCCGAAATGGCATTGCAGGTGCAAAATGCTTTTGCCTTTTATATCTCCCAGCAGGTTCAGTTCAATATCCTTGAGCGATGAGTTGCCGTTTAAAAATCCGGGAATGTCATAAAATTCGGAAGTGACGTGAACCTCTGTTCTCTGGTTCCAGCTATGACGGTTCTTTTCGAGGTAATCGGTTGCGGTATTCATTTGCTAAATGTAATGAAAAAGCCCCGCAACCGCGGGGCCTTAGTATCTATTAGCGCCGGGCTTTATTCAGCCATCATTTCTTCAATGACAGCCGCAATATCCTCTGCATTGGGTTTCGAAAAATAGTCGCCGTCGGTTGCATAAGCCGGACGGTGCGCCTGGGCGCTGATAGTGCGTGGAGCAACATCCAGCCATTTATAGCCACCTTGCTTTTCCATCACTTGCTGGAACATATAGGCGGAAGCGCCACCTGGCACGTCCTCATCTATAAATATGATACGGTTGGTTTTCTTCAGTGACTCTACAATCATGCTATTGATATCGAAAGGAAGTAGTGTCCTTACGTCTACAACTTCGCAAGAGATACCCAGCGGTTCCAGGTAGTTCACGATCGCTTCTTCAATTACGCGCAAGGTAGAACCATAAGATACAATAGTGATGTCACTACCTTCCCGTACTACTTCCGGTATACCAAAAGGCACTGTATACTCAGCCAGGTTGTCCGGCATTCTTTCTTTCAGACGGTAACCGTTCAGGCACTCGATCACGATACCCGGCTCATCGCTTTGCAGGAGTGTATTGTACATACCGGCCGCCTGCGTCATATTGCGGGGCACGCACAGGTGCATACCCCGAATGGAGTTGATGATCATGCCAATCGGCGAACCACTGTGCCAGATACCTTCCAGTCTGTGTCCACGCGTACGCACGATGATCGGGCATTTCTGTCCGCCTTTGGTGCGGTATTGCAGTGTGGCAACATCATCGCTCAACGGTTGCAGACCATACAGCAAATAATCAAGGTATTGTATCTCGGCTATCGGCCTCAGGCCACGCATAGCCATACCAAGACCTTGTCCGATAATAGTAGCTTCGCGGATACCGGTATCGGAGATACGCAGCTCACCGTATTTATCCTGCAGTCCTGCAAACCCCTGGTTTACGTCGCCAATTTTACCCAGATCTTCTCCAAACGCTACCACTGCAGGGTTGGTGGCAAAGGTCTGGTCGAAGAATTTATTGAGTATCTCATAGCCGTTCAGAGATTGCGATGCATCGGTAAACACTGGTGCCACTTCTTTTACTTTAAGCGCGCTATAAACAGATTCAGAATGCAGGTGCGAGTTGAACTTGTCCCTGTTGTCCGCTAAAAGGTTATTGTATAGGTTGCGCAGGCTTCTTACTGCATCGCCGTTGCCCGAACACATACCCAATACGCGACGCAGTGTCTGCATCACGTCTTTGCGAATAGGCTCTTTAATAGCGCCCAGCTGTTGCACCAGCGCGGCTATTTTTTCTGTATTAGCACCGCCCTCGTATACCACCTGGTTGCAGGCATTGGTAGCCTGTTGCACCTGTTGGCGAATAGGGGAGATGAAGTTGTCCCACGCGCGTTGTTTGGCTGCACGGGCCTCTTCTTTGGCAGTTTCTTCTATTTTGTTGATCTCTTCTTCGGTGCCTATGGTATTCTCCAAAATGAACTCTCGCATTTTGGTGATACAATCCCAGTCCTTTTCCCATTCCAGGCGCTCTTTGCTCTTGTAGCGCTCGTGCGAGCCTGAGGTAGAGTGACCCTGCGGTTGTGTTACTTCCTGCACGTGGAAGATAGCTGGAATATGTGTTTCACGCACACGGGTTATACCTTGCTGGAAGGTTTGTACCATGCCCGCATAATCCCATCCTTTTACCGTATAAAGATTCAGGCCGCCTTTCTTATCATCCCACTGCATACCTGCCAGGGCATCAGATATAGAGTTCTTGGTTGTTTGGTATTTTCGGGGTACGGATATACCATAGCCGTCATCCCAAACGAATATGGCCATGGGTACCTGCAATACGCCTGCAGCGTTCACCGTTTCCCAGAAGAGGCCTTCGGAAGTTGATGCGTCACCAATAGTACAGAACACCACCTCATTGCCGCCTTTGGTAAATTTCTCAAAGCCTTTCTTCAGCTCTGCCACATTACGGTACATCTTCGATGCCTGCGCCAAACCGAGTGCGCGCACCATTTGCCCGGCAGTTGGAGAAATATCGCTTGAAGATTGCGGGGCATGCATGAGGTCTTTCCACTCGCCGTTATCGTCCACCCAGCGCGTGCCGTAGTGACCGTTCATCATACGGCCTGCGGTTGACGGTTCTTGTTCTACGTCGGGATTAGCATACAACTGAGAAAAGAACTTCTCGATATCGCTCATGCCCGTGGCGAACATCAGTGTCTGGTCGCGGTAGTAGCCTGAGCGGATATCGCCCGGCTGCATGCATTTTGCTGCTGCTATCTGGGCCAATTCTTTACCGTCGCCGAAAATGCCGAATTTGGCTTTCCCGGTCAGTACTTCCCTGCGCCCGATAAGGCTTGCTTCACGGCTGGCAACAGCCATGTGAAAATCATTCAGCACTTCCAGTTTAAATTCTTCGAAAGATAACCGTGCGGATTTTTTAGTAGAGGCTTCCTGCAGCATAGCTGCAAAGGTACGATGGGAAGGCAAATTGTAAAAGGTATAGGGCAAAATACTAGGCTTGAGCCTGGATAATATCCGGCTTTTTTGTCTTTTGCAGTCCTGTAGTTATGTTATTAGCTGGTTGCCGGCCCTTGTATAGGGCTGGAGTTGGTCTTGCCGATGTGCGGTTTCATCCGGGCCAACTCGACCGTTTTTTCCCAGTCTTCATAATTCAGCACGGTAAATTTAGCGGTGTCGTATTGCAGGTAAGTGATAGCAAGAATATTTTTATCAGTAAGGACG
>JAJNBR010000129.1 GCA_021156265.1 Flavipsychrobacter sp. | reverse complement strand
TTCTCACCACCCGATAGCTGCGTCAGCGTGCTCGGTTTTTTACCTTTCGGTTGTGCATATATCTCGATGCCGCTCTCTGCCACGTTCTCAGGGTCTGTCAGGCGGAGGTCGCAGCTATCTTCTGCGGTAAACAGCGCCTTGAATACCTGGACGAAGTTCTCACGTACTTTATCAAACGTTTCCTTGAATTTGCTGTTAGCAGTCAGCTCTACCTCTTCGATAGTGGCCAGCAGCGATTCCTTGGCATTTACCAGGTCCGTCTTCTGCTCAACGATGAAGTCGTGGCGGGCTTTCATTTCGGTAAAGGCCTCGATAGCTGTAGGGTTCACCTCGCCCATATTCTCCAGGCGCTTTTTCATACGCTCCGCTTCGGCGTTCAGTTCTTCAACACCCAGTGCGCCTGTGCGCGACTGGTCGAGTATCTCATCCAGGTTCACTTTGAACTCTACGCTCAAACGCTCCTTCATACCTGCCAGCTGCAGCTTCATGTCATTCAGCTTGTCTTTGATACCGGTAAGCAAGGTTTCTGCCTGTTCTTTCTCCCTGCGTTTCTGGTTCAGCTGGCTTTCCTGTGCCGAAATGGTATTACGCATTTCGTAGTACAGGCGGTCTTTTTCGTTCAGGTCTTTCTCTTCAGTTTCCTTGCGCGTCAGCAATTCGTACAGCTCATTGTCACCGGCGTGCAGTTGTGTTTCCGTTTCGGCAAGCTGACCGGCTATCTGCTGCAGCTGTTCGCTGTTGGTGGCTATCTGGCGTTTCAGATCATTCAGCTGGTTGCTGCGGAAGCTAAGCTCCTGCTTCAAGCCTTCCAGCTTGCTTTGCTGGCGGGTGAACTGGATGTTCTGATTATTGTATTGCTGCGTAGCCATGTTGAATTCCTGCTCTACGGCCTGGAATTCGCCTTCGGCTTGTTGTATATTCTGCTGCAGCGATTGCAGTTCTTCATTGATGTTCTCGAGTTCTGCGCGTGTGTCTGCAATGCTCTCCTGCGTATGCTCCAATTGCTCCTGCAGGTCGGCCAGGCGTTGTTCGCCGGTCTGGTTCAGGTGCTCGAAGTTCTCGATACGGTTGCCCAGGTTGGCCACGTGGTTTTGCAGGCGGTTAATGTCCTGGCGCGTTTGTTCTATGGCCTTGTCATTCAGCTCCTGGTTGAAGCCGGTGATCAGTATCTGTGTATCTGATATCTTTTGCTTCAGATCGGCAGTGATGGCTGTCAGGTCTTCGATCTCTTTAGCAAGACGCTCAAGGTTTTTGGCGCGACCTATCTTATTACCTTCAAACAGACCTATAGAGCCACCACCCAATGTGTACTTACCACGTACCATCTTACCGCTCTTCTCTACTATTACATTGCCGTTCAGCATTTCCTGGTCTACCAGGTTGCTTTCGTTTTCGGCAATGTATACATGGCCAAGCAGGTGTTGTGCCAGCGGCATGTATTGTTCATCTACGTTTACCACGCTTAGCGCAGGTACCAGGCCCTCGGCAGCGCCATGTGCTGAAGGGGTATATTGCTGGAATTTGTCAAGGATAAAGAAGTTGGCTTTACCTTTTTTGTTCGACTCCAGCAGGTGTACCGCTTTCGCAGCTTCGTCTATATTATTTACCAGGTAGTAGTTCAGGTAGCTATCCAGCAGGTTTTCCAGCGCTGTACGGTATTCGTTTTGTACCACGAATACATCCGACAGCAGCGGCGCTTCGCTATTCCAGTCTTTATTCTTCTTCAGGAACTTGATAGAATCAGGATAACCTTCCAGGCTTTCCACCAGCGATTTCAGCAGGTCGTGCTCGTTGCGGCGCGAATCCAGCTTACGGTTTTCGTCCACCAGGTGTGCACGCAGTGTCTCCACCTGCTCCTGGCTTTGCAGGATCTTGCCTTTTACTTCTTCGTGGCGGGTAACCAGGTCTTGCAATTCGTCCTGCTTCTCCTGCAACTGGCCTTCAGTATCCGTGCGCTCGTTGGTCAGCTGTGTGATCTGGCTGCTGCGCTGCGCGCCTTCTTCCTGCACTTGCTGCATGCTGCGCTGCACGTTCATCACCGAGGTATCGGCAATGGCCACTTTCTTCTCAGCGTCGAATTGACCGCGTTGTTTTTGCTGGTATTGAGAGCGGAGTTGCTCCAGCACTTTTTTCTTCTCGTCAAAACCTTCGCGTTTCTCGTCCACCATCATGCGCAGGGTTTCCAACTGATCGCGCAGTTGGTCCATGCTGCCTGTTTCTTCTTCAATCTGCTTTTCAGCAAAGGCGATAGACTCTTCCAGGCTTTGCAACTGCATGCCGGCACCGGACAGGAATTCACCCAGGCTTTTCTCGCGGTCTTTCAGATGCTCGAGCCTCTGGGCGGCCAGGCGTTTGTCAGCTTCTAACTGGCGCACGCGGTTGATCAGCTCGTTGAACTGCTTTTGCAGGCCGTTCAGCTCCTGCTCTTTTTCAATAAGCTTCACTTTCTGCTGCTCCACCGATGCTTCTTCCGTAGCTACTACAGCTTCCAGCTGTGTTCGGCGATCGGTCTCGCGGTCGTTTTGCTCGTGCAGTTCTTTATATTGTTCATTGAAATGTTCCAAAGATGCTTTGGCCAGCTCAATGCTTACTTCTTTATATTCCCCTTTTATCTGGAAGTAGCGTTCCGCCTTCTTAGCCTGGCTTTCGAGTGTACGCAAGTTGTTGGCGATCTCAAAAAGCAGGTCTTCGATACGGGCAAGGTCCTGCTCGGTAGCTTCCAGCTTTTGCTTGGCTTCCTTTTTACGTGTTTTATATATGGAGATACCTGCAGCCTGCTCCAGCATGCGGCGGCGGCTGTTGTCCTTGTCCTTAATGATATCATCCACCATGCCCAGCTCGATGATGGCGTATGAGTCATTGCTCACACCGGTATCGAGGAACAGGTTATGAATATCCTTCAGGCGGCAGGTAACATCGTTCAGGCGGTACTCGCTCTCTCCGTTCTTATAGAACTTACGGGTGATGGTTACTGTTGTGAACTCGGTAGGCAGCAGGTTACGGGTATTCTCGAATGTGAGCGATACCTCGGCCATGCCCGAGCCTGCGCGGGTACGGGAACCGTTAAAGATGAGGTCCTCGAGGTTATCAGAACGGAGCGACTTGATCTTGTGCTCACCAATAACCCAGCGGATAGCATCCACGATATTCGATTTACCACAGCCATTAGGGCCTACAATGCCGGTAATGGGATGGTCCAGTAACACATGGGTTTTGTCTGCAAAAGACTTAAACCCTTTAATTTCCAACGACTTTAGCTTCAAAACTCTCCGATTTTTTGGGGGAAAACAAAAATATACAAATTGCCCGTTCGGCAAAGAAAAGCCTGCCCCGCTGGCTTAGTTGTGGGAAATTGGGGCATTAATTAACATCATTTCCCTAATACATATTGTCATTTTATTCGTTTTGTTGCCGTTTGTTGTCGATTTGGGGACTATTAGCGGGGGCGACATATTTAGTTTTATTTCATTTTATGATGCTGGCATTTGCTAACATTTTTCGGTTTTTGCGGAATGTTAGCGCGCATCGTTTACCTCGTCGCAATCGCTTGGGCACCCTTTTATAGGGATAGGGAGATAATGGTTGTTACTTCTTAACACTATCGTCGCTTAGCCCCACGCAGAGATATTTGTCTATACCAAATTTACAAAAAAATATAGATATTTCCCAATCAGCTTCCCGGCACCATAATCATGCAGAAGTGATCGAAGCATCCGAGGGATTGGATATTGTTCTGTGGAAGGGCCTGTAGTTTTTCTTTTTCTACTATCAGTGGTATGTTCTTGTTGCGAATTATTTCGTTTGCATCCTCCGTCCGGCTGAAATTCAGGTTGAGCCAGTTGAAATATAAGACCATGTGTTGCGGAATATAGGTGGCGACGACAGTAGCGTGCCGCTGGAAAACCGGGTTGTTTTTATTGAGCACTGTGTGCATATCGGCAGGTAGCGTATGCAGGTAGTGCAGGTGCCGGAGAAATGTAAAGGCAAAAAGCGCAGCAATCATCCACTTAAAGGGGCTCCACCGCTGCGACATGTACATAATACCCTCCACGGTAATAAAGGCAATAAAGCCGAAAGCGGGTGCGATATACCAGGCATGTTTTGTTTTCGCAAAGGTGAGCAGCAGCGCATATGGCAACAAGATGCACACTGCCAGCAAAACAAGACGCCCTGACAAGGTACTAAAAAAGGTAAGCGCGTTTTTCTTGTTGCGCCAAAGCGTATAAAGCCCCACTGCAGCGACGAGGTAGAAGACATAGTTCCACAGGTTCATAGTGGCGTCCAGTGCATGAAATAAGTACCAATGGTCGGCGTCAGATTTTTGCCAGGGCTCAAAATTATCGCTTGTCATTCGTTGATAGGTATCGTAAACAAACATGGTTTCAATGTTGTTTTTGCTGCCATAGAACGAATTGTCGAAGGTTTTGCCGTACAGGGTCAGCAGCAGCACCCAGCTTCCCGCGATCATAAAAAAAATGAGCAATGAAAGCCAGGCGCGATAATTTCGAAAAAGAAAGCCTGCTTTACCGCGGAAGGCAGTATACAACAGCAAACCGGGAGCACACATGAATGCAGCCGGGCCTTTGGTGTAAAAGGCCAACCCGGTAAATATGGCAGCGAGGTAGATGCCCCTGCTCTTTCCTTCGTCAATAAACTGAACATAGTGGTAGATAGATGCCGTTAAGAACAGCAATAAAGGAACGTCATAGTCGCCATTCAGGGCCATATGCCAGCCCAATATTGCTTTGCAGGAGAACAGCAGCAAACAGGTAAAGAGCGCTTTTGTTGACCCTGCAAACCTTTCGACCAGCTTGAAAAAATAAGCAAAGAACAATATGCAGCAGATAGCTACAGGGAGCCGCAATGCCGTTTCATTGAACCCTACTAGTTTATAAGACAAAGCTATCATCCACGTGAGCAGCGGTGGTTTCGCATTCCAGGTATCAGGTTGACCCCCGAAGTAGAGATTGATGTAATCGCCGTTCTTCAGCATTTCAAAGGCGTTAATACCATTGTGCGCTTCATCCCACTCGCTCACATTGCGCACGCCTATGCGGTAAAAGCATAATATGGCTGCCAGTATCATCACTAACGGGAAATAAATGCGGGAGTAGAATTTCATAGCAGGGGTAGAGGCCGGGATCGGGTAATTGCCTTATTGTATATGCTGCAGCTCACTCTGCTTCAATTCAACGCCATTTTTGTCGGCATATTGCTTTTGGGCATCGTGGAGGGCATTGAGCTTAACCTGTTCTTCCTTGGAGCTGTTAACAAGGTCGTTGTAGGCTTTGCTTACCAGTTCTTTGTTGGTAGTATCGGTAAAGGATTCGAACGCCATCATTTTCTGGATGATAACGTCACGTTCGAATTGCAGGTAATCAAGTTCTGCCTGCCGGAGCTGCTCTGAGCCGCCGGCATCTTTCATGCTGCCCACCTTATCGATACCCTGTTCAATATACACATGCACCTCCTGCCGCGCCATGCGAAGGCGGCTGTAGTCGCCGGAGTTGAAGGCTATTTTAAATTCTTCACCCCAGGCTTGTCCTTTGTAAAAAAGGGAGTCGTTTATTGTGGTAAGCTCGTTGTTCAGACCAATTATTTCCTGCTGTTTGTCGGCGCAGGAGGCAAGCAGAACAACAACGAGCCCAATAGCTGCGAGTTGTTTGAACATAGGGGCCAATGATTCCGTCAAATATAATAGAAATCGCGGAAGTGAACAGTCCCTGGTTCTTTATTTAGCATTCTATTTGTATACAGGCTGCCAGGTGAGGCTTAAGCCTGGTCCCACAGGGGTGCTGGTAAGTCCCACTTGTACGCCCTTGTCGCGGAAGCGGTGCAGGGCAGGGACGGCCACACCGCAAGTAGCACCAATAACGTAACCTACCAGGATATCAGAAGGGAAATGTGCCAGCGCTTTCATGCGCAGGTAGCCTTCTATTAGCGGAGGTACTGAAGCTGCGGCATATAACAGATATTTCTTCCTGCCGATCTCCGGATGATAATCAGAATATACTTTCACCATAAAGAAAGTAGATGCGGCTGTGGTGGCTGTATGTCCGCTATACAGTGAGTTGCGCTGGTTGCCCCCGTTGCGTTGGTCGACGGAGAAATAATCGTCGTAATAAGAATAAGGTCTGACCTTGTTTTGAAATGCCGGGCCAAAAAAACTGAAGTTGTAGAGGCTAAAGGTCACAGCGTGCGTTTCGTAATACATCATGAATATCCGCAACCAATCTTTACGTATGCTTTTATCGAAACCGAGCGCAGCTGCACTTATGATAACCGCGGGCATCATGATATCAGAGTTTTTATAGTTAGCATCCCGTTTTGAGGGATCCTGTTTGAGCGCCCAGCGGTCGAAGCCGTTGTGTTGATCGGGGTTGAGGCCGGCCAGCTCCGCGTCGGTCAGGCTGTCTTTAGACTTGATGATATTGGGAATGGCGTAGATATTAGCCGCCGTAGCTGCAAGTGCAAAGCTGCCGCTTACCCAGTAGTTCATGCGGTAGATGTGTGGCTTTTGTCCCCGCTCTGCCAGGCTATCGACGGTTTGCGTGAATTGTTCGCCGGTAATGGCACCGCCTAAGCTGGTATCGGTTTGTGCGGGCGAAGTTGTCGTCAGCATAACACACGCAGTGAGGGTGAACAAGTGATAAACGAATCTCATCTGTCAGGCTTTGGGTTTATTATTTAAAATATTATGCCATTTGAACGCTAATCCGCTGGAAGGTGTAAGGTTATGACAGTTGTGATTGGGCAGGCTTTATGGCCTTTACCGTACCTTTGTGCCCTCAAGACCAATTTTAATGGGTAAAATAGCCATCAACATAGCCACAGGCAGCCTGCAGCAAGCCGAAACGATCGTGGGAATAGACCTGGGCACCACCAACAGCCTGATAGCCATAGTACGTGAAGACACCCGCCAGCCGATAGCCCTGCGTGAAATAGACGGGCTGACACTGGTGCCTTCTATCGTTCACTTCGACGGCAACGGCAATGCGATGGTGGGTACAGAAGCCAAAGAGCTGCTGATAGCAGAGCCGGAGCGCACCATCTATTCGGTAAAACGCCTGATGGGTAA
Source organism: Flavipsychrobacter sp. (assembly GCA_021156265.1). Taxonomy (GTDB): domain Bacteria; phylum Bacteroidota; class Bacteroidia; order Chitinophagales; family Chitinophagaceae; genus Polluticoccus. The sequence continues at coordinate 661 of JAJNBR010000129.1, read as the reverse complement.
GTCATATAAAGATGTGGGGCATGACTCCAGCTTCTTTGCATATAATGTAATTGATGACGACACCGACTCGCTGGTGAAGATACAGGTAGGTGACCGCTTTTATTCGCCTATCGAACTATCGTCGTTCATACTGAAAGAATTGAAACACCGTGCTGAGCATATTTTGAAGACACCGGTGAATAAAGCAGTGATCACTGTGCCGGCTTATTTCAACGACGCACAAAGACAAGCTACCCGCGACGCGGGGCGACTGGCAGGTCTCGATGTGCTGCGCATTGTGAATGAGCCTACGGCAGCAAGCCTGGCTTACGGCATGGGTGTAAAGCCTGATGAAGAAAAGACTATAGCGGTATATGACCTGGGTGGTGGTACGTTCGATGTTTCGGTGTTAAAGATCACTAACGGCCTCTTTGAAGTACTCTCTACCAATGGTGATACCTACCTGGGTGGCGATGATATGGACAAAGCGCTGTTGCGGCATTGGGTGGCAGAGCTGGGTATAAGTGATATAGAATTGCAGGGCAATAAATCGCTGGCGCAGGCACTGAGACTGAAAGCTGAAGAAGCCAAGAAGCATTTGAGCAATAACGACAGTTTTGCGGGTGAGGTAGAAGGCAGGGAGCTGAACATCACAAAAGCGAAATTCAACGAGCTGATACAG
>JAJNBR010000128.1 GCA_021156265.1 Flavipsychrobacter sp. | reverse complement strand
CTACCTACACATCCCGGCAGATTTCGAACAAGTTATCAATGGTATATTGCTGGTAGTGTTCACATTTTTTGTTCTGCGGTTTGCGGCAGCCGTAATAAGTGAATTCATCAATTCATTTATTAAAAAAAGCGACAATGGGCACGGTAAAGAGAAGGAGGCCCGTGGCCTCGTAATTATTTTGAATATCGTTATCTGGATACTCGGCGGGGTTTTCCTGATAGACAATTTTGGTTATGATGTGACGGCCATTGTCGCAGGACTTGGAATTGGTGGTATCGCTATCGCGCTCGCAGCTCAAACTATACTGGGAGACCTTTTTAGTTATTTCGTGATCTTCTTTGATCGACCTTTTGAGATAGGTGATTTTATTATTGTTGATGACAAGATGGGCACGGTAGAATATGTTGGTGTCAAAACTACGCGTATCAGAACATTATCGGGCGAACAGCTGGTATGTTCTAATACAGACCTTACCAACAGCAGGCTGCACAATTACAAGCGTATGGAAAAACGCCGGGTTGTGTTTAAGCTGGAAGTCGTATACCAAACAAGTTATGACAAGCTGACGCGGATACCGGGCTGGGTCAGGAATATAATCGAGTCGAAGAACAATATTTCTTATGATCGGGGACATTTCGCAGGATTTGGTGCTTCCAGCCTCGATTTTGAGTTCGTGTATTATGTGAGTGGGGCAGACTATAATACCTATATGGACGAGCAGCAATCTATTTACCTGGATATTGTGCAGCTGTTCGAAAGAGAGCAAATCGAATTTGCTTATCCTACCCGGACCTTATTAGTGAACAACACAGAGGCCTTGCCCGCGTGTTAAAATTTTAACTTTATGCAACAAAGACTTTTTATTGTTTCGAACAGGCTACCTGTTAATATTGATACTGATAACCAGGTGCATCTTTCGTCGGGCGGATTGGTGTCTGCTATCAGCAGTTACCTGGACGATAATCACCAACTCAATAATATCGCAGAGAGAGTTTGGGTTGGTGTGCCGGGATGCAGTTATAATACATGGACAAAAGTGGCGCCTTCTATTCCCGACACAGGTTATAGCTATCAGCCGGTGTTCATCAATAAAAAGAATTATGATGCCTATTATAACGGATTGGCTAATTCGACCATCTGGCCGCTGTTTCATTATTTTCCATCGTATGCGGAGTTTCATAACAGCCAGTTTGATGCCTACCTGCAAGCCAATCGTGAATTTGCACATGTGCTGGGCACACACCTGCATCCAAATGATACTGTCTGGATACATGACTACCACCTGATGCCACTTGCAGGCATGTTGCGTGAGCAGTTTCCTAATCTGACCATTGGATTTTTTCTGCATATTCCGTTTCCGTCGTTTGAAATATTGAGAATAATGCCAACCAGGTGGCAGCGTGCGCTGCTGGAAGGCATGCTGGGAGCAGACCTTGTCGGGTTTCATACGATCGATTATGTAAGCCACTTTCTCAAATCAGTACAGATGGTGCTTGGCTTAGATAATGACATTCATACTATACGCTATAACAACCGGCTGGTAAAGGTTGATATATTCCCGATCAGCATCGACTTTGATAAATTTCACGATGCATACGATCACCCTGAGGTTACAGAACGCCGACGGGTATTAAGTGAACAATTCGGGAAGCGGAAAGTTATATTCTCTGTAGATAGGCTCGACTATACAAAAGGCGTGTACAGCCGCCTGAAGGCGTATGAGCATTTCCTGGCTCTACACCCGGAATTTCGCGAACAGGTTGTGCTTGTAATGGTGGTTGTTCCTTCTCGGGATACAATATCAAAGTATGCTGAACGTAAAAAGATGATAGATGAGTATATCGGTGATATTAACAGCAGAATCGGGAATATCAACTGGCAACCGATAATTTACCAATATCAGCACCTGAGTTTTACGGAACTAATGGCATTGTATACCTGCTGTGATGTAGCCCTTGTAACACCTCTGAGAGACGGCATGAACCTGGTTTCGAAAGAGTTTGTAGCTAGTCGTAAGGACCAAAGAGGTGTTTTGATACTTAGTGAAATGGCAGGTGCCGCAAGGGAGCTTACAGATGCGTTGACCATTAATCCCAACGACACGGAAGAAACTGCTATGAAGCTAAAACGAGGGCTGGAAATGAACGACGATGAGCAGTCAAGGCGTCTTGCAGCCATGCAAGACAGAGTGCGGCAGTATGATGTTCGAACCTGGGCTGCCGATTTTTTTGACCAGCTGTATAGCGTAAAATCCAAGCAGCACAACTTTGAGATCAAATTCCTGGATGCAAAGAATAAAGCGCAACTGATCACCAATTTCCAATCCTCTCGCAAACGATTGCTGTTGCTTGATTATGATGGCACGCTTACAGCGCTTACAACACATCCGTCTTATGCAAAGCCTAACCAGGCATTACTTGATCTGCTGCATGATATTGCATCGAATGAGCAAAATGACGTGTTCATCATAAGCGGTCGCGATAGCGCGACACTTGATGAGTGGCTGGGGCATTTGCCAATCAAGATTGTGTCTGAGCACGGTGCCAATTTTAAACTTCACAACAAGGATCAATGGCTGCCGGAGCCTGCTATTACCAATGAGTGGGTAGAGCCTATGCGTGCTGTAATGAATAATTATGTTCGCCGTTGCGCCAATTCGTTCGTTGAGACGAAACAATTTTCGATAGCCTGGCATTATCGTAATGCAGACGAAGAACAAGGGGCCATACGTGCGACTGAATTGTATAATGAACTACTCGATTATACAAACAGTTTAAATATCCAGGTCATTCGCGGACATAAAGTGGTAGAGATCAGAAATAAAGGCATCAATAAAGCCTCAGCCGTCAAAAAGATCCTCCAGGCAAATGCTTATGATTTTATCCTTGCCTGCGGAGACGATGTTACCGATGAAGATATGTTTGCCTTGCTTGCACCGGTACCTTCAGCTTATACGATCAGGGTGGGCGCTTATGCCTCTCATGCCAAGTTCAATTTGCACACACCGCAAATGGTGTTGTCGATGCTAAGCACTTTGCATAACCTGACTGCCGGCGAAAAACAGCTGGCTGCAGGGTAATTTGTTATTGTTAGTATTTAGACAAATGACGGAAAGCATGTTTAATATCACGAAAGAGCATACTGAATTAAATGAAAAGTTCCTGATGGCTGTCCACAGGTTGTACGGATGGGAATATATTGCCGATGAAGACATCCTGGCTGAACGACGGAAAACTTATGGCTGGATCATTGACAAATGTGTGTTAGCGCCATTAAGTACACATACCAAGCTCTCTATTCTTGACAGATTGGAAAATTTGCCGTTTCCTCCGCCTATCAATTCGATAGGTGATCTGCTGTTTGTGCAAGCACAGATGATAGCAGTAATCACATTAATGAACATTTCGGAAGATGTTGGTGAGTTCAAAATACTATATAATAAAATGAACCCGGGCTCCCTGTCCAACTGAATATGAGTTTTTTTCAAAGCTTCGCATGGAGACACGACCATGACATGACCATTCAAATTATGGCAATCACCTGCGGTAGCCAAAATGTTCACGCTACTCGGGGCGCGGGCAGTCAAGCGTTTGCAGAGGGCGTCCGCCGGAACAGGCGGCATTCCACATGTTTATCTTGATGTTTACAGCCTGGCATTTTTCAGGCGATGGAAATTTCTGGTAGTCTATTACCTGGTCAGCTATCTGCTCGAGCTCAAACATACAATAGCGATGTTTGGCAAGTTCGGCTTTTGTCTTCCTCCGGTCATGCAGCCAGCTGCCTATGCCGAAACCAACGGCCATGAGCGCGAGAAGTACAAGAAGTACCTCGAGTATTACCAGAATGATGAATAGGAACATAGAAAAAGTGTTTTGTGGTGAATAATGAGAAAGCCCTTATGAAATCAGATGACACAAATTACTAAATTGTTTCGGTTTTTGCCGACAGCCGTAAACAAATCAGGATGCCTTTTGGGCATCCTGAAACAATGAATAGTGATATGTTTTATTTTTTCAAGCTGGCCAACAATGCATCAAGGTTTTCGAGTGCTGAGGTCAGCCCTTCTTTCATACCCATATTGATAACCGTTTCCAGGTCGGCGAGCGAGTTGTAGGTAACAACGGTTTCTACCAGTGTGTTCTCTCCCAGGTCTTTAAAGCGGGCATCCCATGGCGCGCGTGGGAGTTGTGGATTGATCTCTCCATTTTCATCACAAAACGCATCGAGGGCTGCATAGCTTTCCGTAGGGTTAACTTTTTTATAGTCCATGCGTCCCCAGTATTCTTTTCCATCAGGATCTATCATGCAATACAGCCAGTGACCACCTTCGCGGAAGTCCATTGATTTGGTTTTGGTGGTAAATGGCTTGGGCGCCCACCATTGGTCGAGCAGGTCGCTCTTGGTGTATGCATCCCATACCAGCTGGCGGTCGGCAGCAAATTCACGTTTAACGGTAATGGTGTTTTTTTCTTTGTCGACGATGAAGTCGAATTGCATTGTTGTTTTCATTGTTTACGTTGTTTTTTGATTGTTGATAATAAATTGTCCAGCTGACTGAAACGCGTCTCCCAGATCTTGCGGAATTGTTCCAGCCATTTGTCGATCTGTTTCATTTTCTCGATTTCAAGGGTGTAATAAATTTCCCGGCCTTGCTGTTCTTGTTTTACCAGTTCGCATTCGCTGAGTATGCGCAGGTGTTTGGATACTGCCTGGCGGGTAATGTCAAAATGTTCGGCGATCGCGTTGGGTGTCATCGCCTGCAGTGCAATGAGTGCAATGATCGCTCGTCTTGTAGGGTCTGCTATAGCCTGGAATACGTCTCTTCTCATCGTGTCGAATATTTATGCAACCTTTCAGTTGCAAATATATATGCAACTTTTTGGTTGCGCAAAATATTTTTTGAACATTTTTTTATCGGCGCTGAATATCAATAGATTAAAGACACAACGGTAAACTCGTGCTAGGTAAAAGCGTGTATTATATCTTTGCGGCTCTTTCAAATCTCTGCTATGCGCACTTCTAAAAACGCGGCCATCGGTTTCATTTTCGTTACGCTACTGATAGATATTATGGGATGGGGGTTGATCATCCCGGTGATGGCCGACCTTATCGCAATACTGAAAGGCATTCCTGTCAACGAGGCCAGCACCTATGGCGCCCTGCTGTTGTCAGTTTTCGCCATCATGCAGTTTTTGTTTGCGCCTGTTATGGGCAACCTGAGTGACCGGTACGGACGCCGGCCAATTTTATTATTAGCGTTGCTTGGTTTCGGAATAGACTATATCATACTGGCGCTTGCACCAACCTATGGATGGTTGTTTATTGGTCGTGTGATAGCAGGTATCACCGGCGCCAGTTTTACTACAGCATCAGCTTACATTGCAGATATCAGTACCGACGAGAACAGGGCTAAGAACTTCGGGTTGATCGGCGCTGCATTTGGTCTCGGTTTCGTTTTAGGACCAGCGCTGGGTGCATTCCTGTCTACCTGGGGTATCAGGGCTCCTTTTTATGCGGCTGCGGCACTTTGCCTGCTCAACTGCCTATACGGGTATTTCCTGCTACCGGAGTCGCTCGACAAAGCAGACAGGAGGCCGTTTGACTGGAGAAGGGCTAATCCTTTTGGTTCACTGAAATTTCTGACCAGGCATCCTGAGATAGGAGAGCTGGCGTTGTGCTTCTTTTTGATCTATCTCGGTGCGCAATCGGTGCAGGGAAACTGGAACTTCTTTACCATTTACCGTTTCAACTGGAGTGAAAAAATGGTGGGTATCTCGCTGGCTGTGGTTGGTGTGCTGGTAGGGGCAGTGCAGGCTGGATTGACAAGGGTGGTCAATCCAAAGATCGGCGATGAGAAAAGTATTTACCTCGGACTATCACTATACACTCTTGGACTGGTTCTTTTTGCTTTTGCGACAGAAAGCTGGATGATGTTTGCCTTCTTAATTCCCTATTGCCTGGGCGGTATTTGCGGGCCCTCATTACAATCGGTTATTGCGGGGCATGTACAATCGAACCAACAGGGAGAATTACAAGGGGCGCTTACCAGTCTGATGAGCGTTACCACCATCATAGGGCCCCTGATCATGAACGGCAGTTTTGCCTACTTTACTACCGATAAAGCTCCATTTTATTTTCCGGGCATACACTTCCTCATAGGAGCCTTCTGTATGCTTATAAGTCTTTACCTTATTTATAAAGTATTGAGTCGCGAGCGGAAAGAGAAACCTGAATTGGTGAGTGTACTGGAAGGCGCTCATACAAAAGAGAAACCTTGATCAAACTTTGGCTCAAAAAACAAGAAGCGTTTCTGTGACCGGCTTCTTATCATATATCTACGCTAACTCTTAACTTCATATTCCACGTATATCTTCCCGTCAAACACTTTGTTGAGCGCATTGAGCGTAGCTTCGTGCGATTTCTTGACGCTGACTCTTGGCGTTTTTATATTCTTCATCAGCACATCCCTGTCGCCCGAGAAGAGTACACGGCCCTGGCAGCGCGCGATCAGCTCAGCGCAAAGGTGATCGTTCGGCATGGTGTTCAACCATACCGACTGGATCTTACGGAAACTGAGTGGCACCATGGCAGAAAGTTCCTCATGCTCCATTTTTTCCAACCCGATGGCGCTGGCAGTTCCGTTCTGGCTGCTGTGATGGCCCACTTTATAAAAAACAGTATTAGCCAGCAGGTAACCTGCGTCTACTTTTTTCTTTTCTCCGGCATCGTTAACGGTCCACTCCCAGTCGTACCAGCTTTGCCAGTTGCCGAATTCCGCATCACCGGGAAAGAGTAGCACACGTTCGCTGCTCTCAAACTGGAAGGCTAAGGCAAGACTGGTATTATTGATGCTGCTTTCATATCGAAGGGCCAGTCCGCCGACGGAATATAACCAGTCGTGCTCTATATTACGCCAGGACTCAGCCTCATAGGCCTTCCGCACCACGGCATTCGCATCAGTCAGTTCGTATTCAGGTTCGAACGGCAGCATTGCCGGGTCATCCTGTTTGCCCATCATCACGTCGGCCAGAGCGAGGTCTTTATTGCTCTTGCTTTCTCTTTTTTCATAATGCTCACCTTTGACCTCTGTGATGTTGAGCATTTTCGGGTCGCGCGGAGGCCCCAGCACGAAGACCCGTATACCGGGAAGGCGTTCCAGCGTATCATAAAGCTCTCCGGGACTAAAAAAATATACATCGGTATCCTTCTTCAGTATTTTCAGTTGCTTAAAAAGTGTGACCATACTGGGTACTTTCCCTTTTGCCGCCGCACCGAGGTTCATGCTCAGGTTGTTTAGCTGCGAAACCGAGCCTATAAATTTTTCCTTAGCGGCCAGCATGGCTTTCTGGTGATATTCCTCGGCAAACATGTGTTCATAATGCTTGTCGGCCTGCAGCTTGGTCAGCTTATCGGAAGCCATTTGCAAGGCCATTTTGAGTTTGGAATGATTTTGCCTCAGGTCGTTGGCCAATTCATCCGATTCATCCTCCGTCCATGCGAACCATGCTTCGCCGATCTCAAACCTGGCAAAAGCGTCTGCGCAAAGCTTAAAGCCATTGATATGATCAGCATGTTCATGGGTGACCACCAATACGTCAATCACACCGCCTGTCTTGGTTTTGATATCAGCGATCACAGGCAGGAAATCCGCTCTTGCACCAAGTATGCAGCCGCAATCAATAAGCATATTACAGCGGACGGTAGTCCCTCGTTTGAACTGGAGTAAAAAGCAATCGCCTGTACCCGCGCGGTACATACG